>JBOHCP010000006.1:0-24578 GCA_050698875.1 Streptosporangiaceae bacterium
ACTGGTGACTGACCACCCCGGCACCAGCTCGAAGAGCGGCGGCTTTTTCTGGTCGTCCGCGTCGGCCGCGCCAGGGTCGTCCGCAGCCGCGCCGCTGAGCGTCCCGGTGGGGCCCTACCTGGCACCGCTGCAAACGCTGCTGATGGCCACCATGCCGGTCAGCGGCAGCTGGGGCAGCGGTCGGCTGCTGCAGACCGCGCTCGTCAGCGCGCTGGTGACGAGCAAGGGGCAGGTCCTGGTAGGCGCGGTCAGCCCGTCTGTGCTGTACGCGGACGTGGCCGGGGACGCCGGGTAGCCGGGGTGCTGGCCCCGACCGAGCTCGCGCCGACTGAGCTGGCAGTGTCGACCAGCGGGCTGACCAAGCAGTATCGCGGCGGGCAGCTGGCCGTCAACGAGATCGACCTGGCGGTGCCCACTGGCTCGGTGTTCGGCTTCCTGGGCCCGAACGGGTCGGGCAAGACGACCACCATTCGCATGCTCCTCGGCCTGATCCGGCCCACCGCGGGCAGCCATCAGGTGCTCGGCCTGCCCATGCCACGAGGCCAAGCCGACGCGCTGCCGCTCGTCGGGTCGCTCGTCGAGGGACCCGCGTTCTACCCGCACCTGTCCGGCCGGGCCAACCTAGCCCGGCTGGACGCCGCGGACCGGACCGCGAACCGGGCGACCAGCCGGGCCAGGATACGGCTGGCGCTGGATCAGGTCGGCTTGCTGGCCGCCGCCGACAAGCGGTACAAGGCCTACTCGCTCGGCATGAAGCAGCGACTCGGCATCGCGACCGGCCTGCTCCAGCCGCGCGAGCTCGTGATCCTGGACGAGCCGACCAACGGCCTCGACCCGCAGGGCACCAGGGAGGTGCGGTCGCTGATCCGGCGGATCGCCGCGGACGGCACCACCGTATTCGTGTCGTCGCACCTGCTGGCCGAGGTGGAGCAGATCTGCACGCACGTCGGCGTGATGCGCGCCGGGCGGCTGGTTTTCCAGGGCCCGCTGGCGCAGCTACGCGGGCAGGCGGCTCGCGTCCTCGTCCGCACGCCGCAGCCGGACCGGGCCGCGGCGGTGCTCGTCGGCCTCGGTCTCGCGGGCGTGGCGCAGGACGGCGGCGAGGTCACCGCCGAGCTAGGCGACATGCTGCCCGAGGTGATCAACGAGCGGCTCGTGCGGGCTGGCGTGCCGGTCGCCGGGTTGGAAACCCCGCAGCGCAGCCTGGAGGACGAGTTCGTGGAGCTCACCGGCGAGGGCTTCGATGTCGACTGAGACCACCCCGCCAGGGGCAGCGGTGACTGACTACGGGGAAGCCGGGCCGGCGACGGCGAGTTCGACCGCTGCTCTGCGACCGATACCTGATCGGCGGGCCGGGCGGCTGCCAGGCCCGCTGACAGCCGTTCCCTCCTGGTTGCGGTTCTTCGGCTCGGAGGTGCGGCTCATCTTTCTCCGCCCGCGCAACCTGGCGCTGCTCGGCGTGCTCGCGGCGGTACCGATCTTCTTCGGCATCGTGTTGCGGATCACGATCCATCCGGCCTCCGGCGGCGGCAACGGCCCGCAGTTCGTGAACCAGCTAGCCGGCAACGGCGTGTTCCTCGCCTTGGTGGTGCTGTTCCTGACCGAGACGGTGCTGCTGTTGCCCCTCGCTATCGCGGTAGTGACCGGTGACGCGATCGCAGGCGAGGCTAGCCTCGGTACGCTGCGCGTCTTGCTGACCGTGCCCGCCGGCCGGACCAGGCTGCTCGCGGTGAAGTACGCCGCGATCGCAGTGTTCTCCGCCGCCGCCTGCCTGCTGGTTACCGTTGTGTCGCTGATCATGGGCCTGCTGCTGTTCCACACCGGGCCGGTGACGCTGCTGTCAGGCACCACGGTGTCGCTCGGGTCAGGCGTGCTCCGCGTGCTGGCGGTCGCCGCTTACACCGCCGTCGCCATGATGTCGCTCGGTGCCATCGGGATGGCCGCGTCCACGCTGACGACGCATCCGGTCGGCGCGATCGCCGGGCTCCTGGTGCTCGTCGTCGCGAGCGAGATCTGCGACCAGCTGCAGCAGCTGTCGGCGATCCACGCCTACCTGCCGACGCACTGGTGGCTGTCGTGGGACGGGCTGTTCCGGTCGCCGCTTGACCTGTCCGGGGTGGCGAGCGGGGTCGTGTCGTTCGCTGTCTACGCGGCTATCTTCGGCTCGGTGGCCTGGGCGCGGCTGACCTCGGCGGACGTCACCGGCTGACCGGGAGAGGCGAAGGTTCCGCGGGTGAGCGCCGAGGAGACGCCGCTGCGAGGCGGGAACATCAGCACGGGCGTGGTCCGGATCGGCGACGCGGGCACTGCTCGGCTAGCCGAGGATGGCAGCGCGGCCGGCGGTGGCCGGCGGTAGCGTGCAGGGGTGGTGTCCACTGGCCGGCGCAGCGATTCCCGACGGTCCGTCGCGACTGGCGAGCTGCCGGGCGTCGAGGTGCTGCTGCAGGCGGCCGTGGCCGGGATCGGCGGGGTAGAACGGCCTGGCCAGGTCATGATGACGCAGGCCGTGCAGGATGCCATGCAGTCGCGGCGGCACCTGGCGGTCCAGGCGGGCACCGGAACCGGGAAATCGCTGGGCTACCTGGTGCCCGCGCTGCGGCACGCGGTGGGTGCGGGCGGCGGGACCGTCGTCGTGTCTACCGCGACGATCGCGCTGCAGCGCCAGCTCATCGAGCGTGACCTGCCCCGGCTGGCGGCGGCGCTATCCGAGCGGCTCGGCCGCGAGCCGGTGGTGGCGATTCTCAAGGGCAGGCGCAACTACCTGTGCCTGCACAAGGTGCACGGGGCCGCCGAGGCCGAGCCCGCGGACTCGCTGTTCGACGCGCGGTCGGTGTCGGCTATCGGGCGGCAGGTGACCAGGCTGCACGAGTGGGCGGCGACCACGGGCAGCGGTGATCGCGACGAGCTCATCCCTGGCGTGGATGACCGGGCGTGGCGGCAGGTCTCGGTGAACGCGCGCGAGTGCATCGGCGCGCAGAAGTGTCCATTCGGTTCCCGCTGCTTTGCCGAGCAGGCGCGAGATGCGGCCGGAGACGCCGACATCGTGGTGACCAACCACGCGTTACTCGCCATCGATGCCCTGGAGAACTTCATCGTGCTGCCCGAGCACGACGTCGTGGTGATCGACGAAGCACACGACCTGGTGGACCGGGTGACCAGCGTCGCGGCCGACGAACTCTCGGCGGTCGCGGTCGAGACAGCCGCCAGGCGCTGCGGCCGGCTCGTCCCCGAGGATCTTGCTGCCCGGCTGCGGGCAGCCGCCGACGGCCTCGGGCGCGCGCTCGGCGACACCGAGCCGGGACGGCTCGACGTGCTCGCTGAGCCTGTCGAGACGGCGCTCGCCGCAGCGCGGGATGAGAGCGCAGCGTGCGCGGCGGAGCTGCGCAGCACGGCCGGAGGCGAGGACGACGCCGACCGACTGATGCTGACCAGGACGGCAGTCGTGGCGTTGGACGAGGCCGCCGAGGCGGCGGCCCGGATGATCGCCGCCTTCGCCGACGACATCGCGGCCCGGCCGGAAGTCGTCTGGCTGGACCGGCCGTCGGCTGAGGACTCATCGAGGCCGGACACGCTCCGGGTGGCACCGCTGCAGGTCGGCCCGCTGCTGGCGGACCGGCTGTTCAAGCCAAGGACCGTGATCCTGACCTCGGCGACGCTGACACTCGGCGGCTCGTTCGAGCCGCTCGCGCGGCAGTGGGGGCTGCCGCCGCTCGGCCAGGCGGGTCAGGTCGCGCAGGCTGCCGTAGAGCCCGGACCCGCGGCACGCACGGACGCCGAGGCCGGCGGTACGGCCGATCGGCTGGACTGGACCGGCCTGGATGTCGGCTCGCCGTTCGACCACCGCCGCAGCGCGATCCTGTACGTCGCCAGGCACCTGCCGCCGCCGGGCCGCGACGGCCTGCCGGATGCCTACGTGACCGAGCTGCGTGAGCTGATCGAGGCGGCCGGCGGGCGGACGCTGGGGCTGTTCTCCTCGATGCGGGCCGCCCGGCAGGCCGCGGACGCGCTGCGTGATCAGGTCGGCGTGCCGGTGCTCTGCCAGGGTGAGGACTCGACCGGACTGCTGGTCAGCAGGTTCGCTGAAGACGAGCCGAGCTGCCTGTTCGGCACCCTGTCGCTCTGGCAGGGCGTGGACGTACCGGGCCGGTCGCTGCAGCTGGTCGTCATCGACCGGATACCGTTCCCGCGGCCAGACGATCCGCTCGCCTCAGCCCGGCAGCGAGCTGTCGCTGCCCGCGGCGGCAACGGGTTCATGACGGTGGCCGCGGCGCAGGCGGCGCTGCTGCTGGCGCAGGGCAGCGGGCGGCTGCTGCGCACCGTGGCTGACCGCGGTGTTGTCGCGATCCTCGATCCGCGCCTCGCCACCGCCAGGTACGGCACCTTCCTGCGGGCCTCGCTCCCGCCGTACTGGAGTACCTACGACCCGCAGATAGTCCGCAGCGCGCTGCGACGGCTGGCGGCCGAGCCGACGCAACAGGCCGGCTAGCTACCTCATGGTCGCGCTGCTCGAGGCGATGGCAGGAACGTCCGTCCCGGCGGTGCGCTGCGGCCCAGGCGGGTGCCTGCTAGTCGAGCGGGGAATGGAAGTACCAGAGCTGACCCTCGAAGTCGCGAGCGCCGTATTCGCGGACACCGTACGGCTGGTCGACCGGCTCTTTGACGATGTCGGCGCCAGCGGCGCGGCTGCGCGCGTAGTGCGCGTCGGCGTCCTCAACGTTGACGACCGTCATGCTGGTGACGCCGCCGAGCGACTGCGGCGAGCCGAAGCCCGGACCAGCGGGGTGCAGCCAGATGACCTGATCGCCGGCGCGGACCTCGCCATGAACGGCGGTGCCGTCGGTGGCGCGCTCGAGCGGGCCGGCGGTCAGGCCAAAGACCCGCGTCAGGTACTCGTGGGCGGCCGGCAGGTCATCGTAGACGAGCAGGCCAGTCGTGCCACGGATAGCGGTGTTGTCGAGCATGGTCATCTCCTCCAGGGTCGAGAACAGCTGTTCGGGCGATGGGTTGTCCTGACGGGCTAGCGCGACTGACATCGAGGCCAGCCGGCTGGCCAGGCTGGCCGTGATCGCGGCTCGCCGCTGGACGTCGGTGAGGTGGCGGTCGATGGCCGGCCCCAGCTGCCACTCTGGGTGGTCGAGCACGGCGTAGTAGTGGAGTGCCCGCACCGACATCCCGGTCGCCCGGCCAAGCGCTCCTACCTTCCAGTTGGCCTCCGGTGTGGTCATGAACTCGACGTTAGGATCTCACGCTGCGTGAGGTGCAAGGCCCGCGCAGCTTGGGCTTGTCCGGCGACGCCTTCTTTCGCGACAAGTCGGACGGTATGCTGCGGGCGTGCACGGCAGAGCGCGACGTCGTCGCAGGTCAGGTCTGGCGCGCCTGGGGCATGGCTGGCGGCTCGCTGTCCTCATGGTGGTTGCGCTCACGGTCCTCGCGGCCGATGGCTGGTGGCTCTTGCGCACCAGGGAGCCGGCCAGGCAGACGCCACCGGCAGTGCTAGCCGAAGCGGTGTCGCAGGCAGCCGCCATGACCTCGGTCAAAGCTACCTTCACGACACAGGTTGCCGGCCTGACCACGGTATTCGGGCGGATCAGCGAGCAGCTCAAGCCGGACCGCGCGACGCTCACGATGACCACGGTCGATGGCGCCGACCGGTTCAGCGTGGCCGAGGTGGTCACCGACTCGGTCGTGTACCTCCGGGCCGCCAGCCTCGCGAATGCGGTCGGAAAGCCGTGGATCAGCGTGCCAATAACGGGGCTTTCCGCCGATCCGGCGCTGGTGGGGCTCTATCAGACCGAGGCGATCCCGACCGCGGACGCCGCCCTGATCGGCACGGCCGCCGTCGTGCGGTCCGCGGGCACGGGAACGGTCGACGGGGTGCGGACGACGCGCTACGTCGGCACCATCGACCCGGCGGCTACGCTCCGGCGGCTGTCGCCCGCGATACGCCAGCTACTCGCGCCGGAACTGGGCGCCGCCACCGGGACCGTGCGCTTCGTGGCGTGGATCGACGGGCAGCACAACCTCTGCGAGGTACAGATGAGCGCCACCGTCGGCGGCCTGAGCACGGCCACCACGGTCGTCCTGCACGCCTTGAACGCGACCGTGCACATCACCGTTCCGGCTCCGAGCCAGGTCTCCGCCGTGACGCTAGCGAGCTGAGCACCACCTCATCGCGGCGGCGTGGTCCCTCGGCCGCCGGTGGGCTAGCGGACGTCGTGCCCGGGCCGCGGCGCCTCCGGCAGCCCGGTCGCGGGGATGGCCGGAATCGAGCCAAGCCGGCCTGCCTGGTAGTCCTCGAAGGCCTGCACTAGTTCCGCCCTGGTGTTCATGACGAACGGGCCGTAGGCAGCCACCGGCTCCCTGATCGGCTGCCCGCCGAGCACCAGGATGTCGAGGTTGTCGCTCGGGCCGTCCATGCGGCGCTGCGCGCCCAGGGTCACCGCGTCACCGGGGCCGAACACGGCCAGCTGGCCGGCGCGGACACCGCGCCGCTCGGCGCCGACGGTGCCTGAGCCCGCCAGCACGTAGCCGAGGGCATTGAAATCGGGCCGCCACGGCAGCCGGAACTCCGCGCCGGGCTCGACGGTCACGTGCAGCAGCGTGATCGGCGTGTGCGTGACCCCGGGGCCGGCGTGGCCGTCAACCTCGCCGGCGATGACCCGGACCAGCGCGCCGCCGTCGGCGGAGCTGAGGAGCGCAACCTGCCCCGCCCTGATGTCCTGGTAACGCGCGGGAGACATCTTCAGCCTGGCCGGCAGGTTCACCCAGAGCTGGAAGCCGTGAAACAGGCCGCCGCTCGCGACCAGGTCCTCCGGCGGCTCCTCGATGTGCAGGATGCCGCCGCCGGCGGTCATCCACTGGGTGTCGCCGTTGGTGATGAGGCCGCCCCCACCGTTGGAGTCCTGGTGCCGGAAGGTCCCGTCGATCATGTACGTGACGGTCTCGAAGCCGCGGTGCGGGTGCCACGACGTGCCCTTCGGCTCGCCGGGCGCGTAGTCAACCTCACCCATCTGGTCCATGTGGATGAAGGGGTCGAGCGCCCGCAGGTCGGCACCGGCGAACGCGCGCCGGACCGGGAATCCCTCGCCCTCGTATGCCGACGGCGCGGTGGTCACCGCCAGCACCTGACGGTCGCGGCGTACTGCTGCGTCCGGCTCGGTGATGCGCGGCAGCAGCAGGATGTCTTCGACAGTCACAGCTGGCATTGCTTCCTCCTCTGGGCGACAGCCTGCTGGCAGCAACATTAATTGAACGCGCAACATTCCACCGGGCGACCACGGACCGCGGCACCCCGGGGAGTCGTACCCGCCAGGTGTGTGGCCGGGACCATGCTGCCCGTGCTGTCCATTTTTGGAATGATCCGCGCCATTTCCGCACGGCACGCTGACGTCGCCTCGCGATGCTACTCGGCAGTAGTGATCTGCGTCTCATCGCGAAACCTACCCAGGGCGCCTGACGTCTGAGTCCGGTAACTCTGCGCCGGCGACAGCTGGCCGGCGGCGAAGCCCCCGACGGAAGGAAGCCCATGCGCAACCCTGTCCGACTGACTGGCGCCGTTGCTAGCCGCAAGACGATCGTGACGGTCGCGGGCGCGGCAGCAGCCCTTGCGGGTATCGGTACCGCCAGCGCGGCCACCGTTGCATCGACTTCGCACGCACCCGCCAGCCACGTCGTGCATGCCACGTCGCGTACCGACGCGGCTTCGCAGACCCACGTGGTGACGACTGCTGCCACCGCGCCGCGGTCGCAGGCCCGGCGCGCGGCGCCTGCTGCGCCGCAGCCGCAGACCTGGCAGCAGATTCAGCAGACCGTCGCGCAGCAGACGAACCCCGGTGAGCCCGCGCAGGCCAACCAGCTGCAGCCGGTCGGCACGTCCGGCCCGCAGGCCTCGATGCCGCTGTCCGGCCAGCAGATGGGCAACGCGACGACGATCGTCCAGCAGGCGCTGGCCAAGCGCATGGGCGTGCGGTCCGCGGTGATCGCGGTGGCGACCTCGATGCAGGAGTCGCAGCTGCAGAACGTCAACTACGGGACCAGCGACTCGCTCGGCCTGTTCCAGCAGCGGCCCTCGTGCGGCTGGGGCACGGCGCAGCAGATCCTCGACCCGGCCTACTCGGCCGGCGCGTTCCTCACCGCGCTGCAGCAGCACCAGGCCAGCGACCCCGGCTGGGCGACGCAGCCGCTGTGGGCCAACGCCCAGGCCGTGCAGAACTCCGGATACCCGCTGGCGTACGCCAAGTGGGAGAGCCAGGCCACCCAGCTGGTGCAGCAGATCGTGACCCAGGTCAGGTAACCCCAACGACCCCGGCCGGCCAGTGCGCAGGTGACCGCTGGCCGGCCGGCCCAACATCACCACCGGGTGCGGCCGACCGCTCAGAGCGGCAGGCCGCGCTCGAGGTACGCCAGCCCGCGGTCGATGCGGGCGAAAACGTCGGCGACGTCGAGCATCGCCTCCGGGAGCCACGTGTCTGTGCTCCCCGGCACGGTCACCGACATGATGACGCCGATGATGGCGCCTGCGACGGTGCGCACCTCGAACTCGCCGGCGCTACGACCGGCGCGCAGCGCGACCGCGTCCGCGATCTGGTTGATGGTCCGGACGAACTCGTCGATCGCCCGGGCGCGTATCTCGGGGATGGCCGCGGTCAGCTCGATGGTCTCCCGGAACCGGGCCAGGTCATCCGGGCTCAGAGACGCGAACGTCTCGGTGGCAGCGGCCCGGAATGCGGCGATGGGCCCGAGCTCGGGCGGCTGTGCGCTGAGTGCATCGAGCGAGATCACGTCGATGTCGTCCTGCAGGACCACGTCCTCCTTGGTCGGGAAGTAACGGAAGAACGTGGCCGGCGATACCTCGGCCGCGTCAGCGATCTGCTCGATCGTGGTCGCGTAGTAGCCCTGCTGGCGGAACAGCCGGAGCGCGTTTTGCCGGATGGCGGCACGCGTCCTGGCCTTCTTGCGCTCGCGCAGGCCGACCGGTCTGGCAGACGGCTCGCTCATGGCGATTATTCTGCCCCGGCCGGGCCCGCCCGGGCGGCAGCCGCTCCGGCCACCGGGCTGGCCTCGCCCACGCCGGCCCCGGCCGTCCTGGCCGCCTGGCGCGGCAGGAACAGAGCCGCGAGTAGGGCCGACGCGATCGCGATCCCGGCGCAGATCCACAGCATCACATCGACGCCGCTGGCGTAGGCCTTGTGCACGGCGGCGAGCAGCTGCGGCGAGTGCAGCCGCTCCGCGACGGCGGCGCCCGTTCCGACGCTGCCCCGCGCGAGCGTCGCGACGTCGGGCCGTACGCCGGGCAGGGTCAGCCTGCTCCGGTACACGGTGCTCAGCACGGTGCCCAGCACCGCGACGCCGATCGTGGCCCCGACCTGCCTGGCCGCGGTCATCAGCGCCGCGCCGGATCCGCTGCGCTCCGCGCTCAGCGCGCTGAGCGCGGCATTCAGCATCGTCGGCATCGCCAGCCCGAGACCAAGACCGGTCACCGCGAACCACGCCGACGTGAAGCCGGTGCCGCTGGCCGGGCTCGTGCCCGTGCCGACGGCCAGCGCCACTGCCATGACGGCGAACCCGGACGAGCCGATCAGCCTCGCGCCGGCCAGCGGCGCCCTGTCGGGGCCGCCGTCTCGCGACCTGCGCACACTCTGCAGCCGCTGGCCAACGCCGAGGCCCACGACCAGCCCGCCGATCAGCGGGAGCAGCCTGATCCCGCTGCCCAGCGAGTCAAGGCCGCGGACGTCAAGGAAGTATTGCGGCATCGCAAACGTCAGGCCGAAGAGCGCGAACGCGATCATGGTGGCCAGCGCCGTGCCCCAGCTGAAGCCCTTTGACCGGAACAGCTCCAGGTCTACCAGCGGCAGCCACCGTGACCCCCGGATGGCCCGCTCCCAGGCGACGAACAGGGCGAGCACCACCACGCCGGTCACCATGGAGGTGACGGCGATCGCATCGGACCAGCCGTCGTCGCCCGCCCGGATGAAGCCATAGGTGAGCGCCGCGAGTCCGGCGCTCGAGATCAGCACGCCGACCACGTCGATGCGGAACCGGCCGACGCCGCGCGACTCCGGCATGAGGAAGGTCACCGCGGCGAGCGCGATCAGCACGATTGGCACGTTGATCAGGAAGACTGAGCCCCACCAGAAGTTGTCGAGCAGCCAGCCACCGAGGATCGGGCCTAGCGGATAGCCGAGGAACGTCGCGCCGCCGACGATGCCGATGGCCCGCGGGCGCTCGTCCGGCGTGAACATCACCGGCAGCACCGCGAGCGCCAGCGGTAGGATCACGGCGGCCGCGAGGCCCAGCACCGCGCGCGCGGCAATCAGCTCGCCGGTCGTAGCGGAGTAGGCACAGGCCAGCGACGCGACGCCGAAGACGATCAGCGCGCCGGTCAGCAGTCGCTTGCGGCCGAGCCGGTCGCCGAGCAGGCCGGCCGGCAGCAGCGCAGCGGCGAGCACGAGGCTGTAGGCGTCGACGAACCACTGCAGGTCGGCGGTCGTGGCGTGCAGGTCCACCGACAGCGTCGGGAGCGCGAGCGACAGGACGAACAGGTCGAGGCCGACCACAAGCACGCTGAGCGACAGCGCGCCGAGCGCCCACCAGCGCCTGGTACCCACCGCCGACGGCCCCTGGACTTCGGTCATGACGGCCCTCTTAAACGCGAGTCACTCTGATATGAGAGAAACTATCAAAAGCGATCCGCTTTCGCAATGCCAGGATCCCGGCCGTCAGAGGGGAACGCAGGCCAGGACCGGCGCGGCCATCCGCATGGACGCGGTGTGCAAGGGAAACTGCGTCGCATGAAGGTCGTTGGGCCGCTGGCCCTGGCGCAGTGTCGTGGGGTTGACTAGAAGTCTGCGATGCGGAAAGGAGCGCGTGACGTGTCCGCGCGGAGATTGGTCGTGGGAGTCAGCGGATCGGCTGGCAGCCTGCAGGCGCTGCGCTACGCGGCGCAGCTAGCCAGGAGCGAGGGCGCCGTGCTGACGCCCGTGCTGGCCTGGACGCCGCCGGGCGGCGAGCTGGCCGACCGCCACTATCCGAGCCCAGAGCTGCGGCGGGTGTGGAAGCAGGCGGCGTGGGACCGGCTGTGGCGGGCCGTCGAGCTTGCCCTCGGCGGGCCGCCCGCAGACGTCGCGTTCAGCCCGGAGGTGATCAGGGGCGAGGCCGGCCAGGTCCTCACCGAGGTCGCGGCGCGGCCGGGCGACGTCCTGGTCATCGGTGCCGGGCGGCACGGGACGCTGCGCCGGCTGCTGTCCTGCCGCGTCAGCCGGTACTGCCTCGGTCACGCGTGCTGCCCGATCGTCGCTGTGCCGCCGTCACCGCTCGCCGAGGAGCTGCACGGGCTGCACGGCTGGGTGATCAGGCACCGCCTGCACCCGGAGAACGCGGGGCTGCGCGCCGCGGACGCGTAGCCGCGGGGCCCCGGTGCGCCGGCGGCCAGGCCGGGGGAGACTGGACTGCGACGAGCCTCAGTGAAGGAGTCAGCGATGCCAGAGCCCCAAGGCGAGGAGCTTGCCAGCGTACGGGCGCGCCGGGAAGAACTGCGCAAGACGTACCTGCGGCCGCTGGCTGAGCGCCCGGCCAGCGCCGTCAGCGGCGTGCATCACCTGGCGCTGATCTGCAAGGACACCGAGGAGACCATCAGGTTCTACCAGGAGTTCCTCGGCTTCCCGCTGGTCGAACTCGTGGAGAACCGGGACTACGCCGGTTCTAACCACTTCTTTTTCGATATCGGGAACCGCAACCTGCTCGGCTTCTTCGACTTCCCCGGCTACGAGCACCCGGCGTGGCAGGAAACCATCGGCGGCGTTCAGCACCTGGCGATCTCGGTGACGGCCGAGCAGTTCGAGGCGGCGAAGAAGAAGCTCGAGGCGGCCGGCGTCGACTACCTCGGCCCGGACCGCGGCGCCGACGCCAGCATGTACTTCCGCGACCCGAACGGCGTCGGCCTGGAGCTGTACCGGGAGGACCTCGGCACGTTCGAGGGTGAGTTGCTGGTCGAGTAGGAGCACTCAGTCGGGCCGGTGCTGCCGCGACGCGAGCAGCCGGCCGGCGATCGAATGGTCGCTGCCCTCCTCCGGAATCAGCAGCCAGCACGCGAGATACAGCGGGATGCCGCCGAGATACAGCGGGATGGAGCCGAAGTAGGCCAGCCCGGTGAACCCGACGACCGTCAGCACGGCGAACGCGACCCGGACGATCGTTACGTCGATGGTGAAATACCGGGAAATAGCGGCGGCAACCCCTGCCAGCACCCGGCCACTGGCCGGACGCCGCAGTGGCGGCCGGGCCGGAGCGCTCCCGGCCACGTCGTGGCGGGTCTCGTCCTGCTGGCTACGGTGCTCCGAGTCTGCAGTGAAGCTGTTCATGGCTCCACGGTGCCGCGTCCGCGACGAGACCGGTATCGGGAAGCACCCCTATTTCGCCCGGAAACCGAGCCGGCCGGAGACCGGGCCGGCCGAGGCGGCTGCGTTCCCTCCCTAACGCAGCTCCCTGCGGATCACCAGCCGGAGCCCGGACCACGCGTCGTCGATCGCGCAGACCTTGTTGTCCACCAGGCCGGTTGGCAGTGCGACGTCGCGCACCACCTGATCGGTCATGTCGGTCGGCAGCCGGGCCGAGCGCTTGGGCCAGGCGATCCACAGCCCGCAGGCAGGTGCCATCCGGGAGCGCAGCCTGGGCAGCTCCGCCTCGAGTTCGGCGCGCCCGGTGACAAACGCGACGATCACGTCGTATCGCGCATTCTCCGCCAGGTCGGTGTGCACGCTGGCGACGTCCGGCACCGCGCGCAGCATGTCCTCGAACCACTCGGGCGCGCCGATCAGCGCCACCTCATCGCCCTCGCCGATGCCGAGCTTGCCGGCTAGCGGTGTACCGGAATAACCAGACTGCACAGGCACCGGCGCCCTCCCTTGAACCCGCGCCAGCCCGCCGGGTCAGAACGTGAAGCCGCCCGGCTTGCCGTTGCGGTCCGCGATCAGGCCGGCGATCGTCGCGATGGCGATCTCCGCCGGGGTGTGCGCGCCGATGTTGACGCCGATAGGCCGATGCACCTTGCTGATCTCGGCCGCGGGGACGCCGAGCTCGGTCAGCGCCGCGACGTGCGGGGCCTCGTGCCGGGGGTTACCCATGATGCCCACCCAGCGGGCGCCTGCCGCCAGCGCATCGCGTAGCTGAGCCCCCAGCTCGGGCCGGTGGTGATCGGTCACGACCACGTCCGCCGCGGCGGCGGTGGCGTCATCGACCGCTTCGACGAGCTCGAAGCCGTCCGCCGCGACGGCCTTCGCCCGCTCAGGGTCGGGCTCGATGAGGATGGCGCGGTAGCCCGCATCGGCGCCATAGCGCAGCAGGTAGCTCGCCACCGGTGTCGCGAACACCGCTGCCAGCACCCTGTCGTCCGCTGGGGCCGGCGCTGCCGTGCCGTGGGCGACCGCGCAGCTGTCATCGTGGACGTGGCCAGGCTCCCCGTGCTGGTGCTCGTGCCCGGCGTGCTCGTCCTCGCGACCTTTCATGCACATGAGCTTGCCACCCTGATACGCGGCCGGGCAACTGACGGGCACGGCGGTGTGCGCGCCCCCTCCTCGGGCACCATGAGACGGAGTGTGTCGTCCCCAGCCCGCGGCGCGAACCGCCCGGGCGGATCGGAGCAGTCATGCGTCTCAGCGCGCGCAACAGGATCAACGCCACCGTTACGTCCATCAACAGGGGCGAAGCCATCGCGAACGTGGTACTGGACGCCGCCGGCGCCCGGCTCGTGGCGTCCATCACCGTGGAGGCGGCCCGCGAGCTTGGGCTCACCGAGGGCAGCGAGGTGGTCGCGATCATCAAGGCGTCGGACGTGATCATCGGCGTGCCCGACTAGCCGTAGCCGAGCGCCGTGCGCTAGGCCAGCAACTCGGCGACGGACGTCCGCAGCCGCGACATCCGCTCGTCCGCGGCCTGCCGGGCGGCGGCCAGGGTGCGGCCCGTCGCCAGCTCCACGACCTCGAGGTAGGCCCTAATCATCGGCTCGGTGCCGCTCGGCCTGATAACCACGCGCGCGCCCGGCAGCCGATACCCGAGCATGTCGGCGGACGGCAGGTCGGAGCCGCCCGTGTAGTCGGTCGTGGCGACGACCGGCTCGCCGTCCAGGTCGCCCGGCGGCGCGGCCCGCAGCCGGGACATGACGTCGATGGCCGTCTCGGCGGGCACGCTGAGCTGCGCGGTGACGTGCACGCCATGCGCTTCCTCGAGCCTGTCGTAGCAGTCCTGGAGTGACTGACCCGCGGACCGGGCGGTCGCCGCGACGGCGAGCACGGCAAGGGCGGCGCTGATCCCGTCCTTGTCGCGGACGGCACCGGTGACCGCGTAGCCGAGCGCCTCCTCGTAGCCGTAGCAGAAGCGCGCACCTGGCCGCAGGTCTGCCGCGCGGACGATCCACTTGAATCCCGTCAGCGTCTGCGCGTACGGCGCGCCGGCGGCGACCGCGATCTTCGACAGCAGCGAGCCAGACACGACGGTACTGACCACGAGCTGATCAGGCATCCTGACGCCGGGGTCGGCCGCCACCCGGCCGAGCACGAACGAGCCGAGCACGGCCCCCAGCTGATCGCCGGTGAGCTGGCGGTATCCGCCCGGTGCGGCCTGGTCAGGGATCGCGACCGCCAGCCGGTCACCGTCCGGGTCGTTGGCGATCACGAGGTCCGCGCCTGACCGGCGGGCCTCCGCGAGGGCGAGGTCGAGCGCGCCAGGCTCCTCGGGGTTGGGGAAGCGCACGGTCGGGAAGCCCGGATCCGGATCGAACTGCGCCGCCACGAGGTCTGGCTGCGGATAGCCAGCCTGCTCGAACGCCCGCAGGGCCAGTTCTCCGGCGACGCCATGCAGCGGGGTGTAGACCAGCCGGAGCCAGGCCGAGTGCGCGGGGGCCGGCCCGAGCTCGGCGCAGATCGTGTCCAGGTACGCCTGCGCGACGCCGTCGTCGGCCCGGCTGATCAGCGGGCTGTCAGCAGCGGCTACGGGGACGGCACCGGGCGATCCGACGGCGGCGATCGCAGTCTCGACGTCGGTATCGGCCGGCGGCGCGATCTGCGCGCCGTCGCCGAGGTAGAGCTTGTAGCCGTTGTCACCGGGCGGATTGTGACTCGCGGTGATCATCACCCCGGCCGCAGCCTGGAAATACCTGACGGCGTAGGCGAGCAACGGGGTCGGCTGATGGCTCGCGAGCAGGTGCACCCGGATCCCCGCGGCGGCGAGCACGCGGGCCGCCTGGGCGGCGAACTCCTCGCTGCGATAACGGGCATCACAGCCGACCACCACGCCGGCGTCCGCGGCGGCCGGGTCCCGGCCGAGCAGCCAGGACGCGAGCCCGGCAGTCGCAGCCGTCACCGTCGCGCGGTTCATCCGGTTCGGCCCGGCGCCGATCGCTCCGCGCAGTCCGGCGGTGCCGAAACTCAGCCGCCGGGCGAACCGGTCCGCTAGCTCGGCCGTTGCCTCGGGACTGTCGTCGGCGAGCAGCCAGGCGAGCTCGGCCCTGTCCGCCTCGTCGGGGTCCTCGGCGAGCCACGCCGCCGCTCGCGCGCGCAGCGGTTCGGCGCTCAAGTCAGCGATCCCCCGCCAGTATCGCTGCGAGCAAGTCGCCCAGCCCGGCTGCCGCCCGCGCTCCGGCGGCGAGCACATCCTCGTGGTCGATCGGCTGCTCCGATAGCCCCGCCGCGAAGTTGGTCACGAGCGAGATGCCGAGCACCGCCGCGCCGAGATGCCTGGCCGCGATGGCCTCAAGCACCGTAGACATGCCGACCAGGCCAGCGCCGAAACCGCGCAGCATGCGCACCTCGGCGGGCGTCTCGAACTGCGGCCCGGCAAGGCCGGCGTACACGGCTTCGGCCAGTTCGAGGTCTGCCGCGGCCCGCGCGGCGGAGCGTAGCTCGGCCGAGTACAGCCCCGCCATGTCGGTGAACGGCGACGGATAGCCGGACGGCGGCGCCGGCCCGGTGAGCGGTGAGGCGCCCGTCAGGTTGAGCTGGTCGCTGATCAGCACCGGCTGGCCGGGCCGGAGCCCGTCGGCGATCCCGCCCGCGGCGTTGGTGAGGATCACCTGCGTGCAGCCACCCGCGATGGCGGTCCGCACCGCGTGCGCGACGGCAGCGGGGGAGTGCCCCTCGTACAGGTGCACGCGGCCGAGAAAGACGAGCACGTCCCGGCCGGCCAGGCGCATCGAGCGGGCCACCGGCTGATGGCCGGGCACGCTCGGCGGCGGCGCGCCGATATCGGTGAGCTCGATCGTGACGTCGGCCGGCCCCAGCGCGTCAGCCGCGGCGGCCCAGCCCGAGCCCAGCACCACCGCGACGTCGTGGCGTGGCTTGCCTGTCAGCTCGGCCAGCCGCGCGGCGCTTGCCGCCGCGGTCGCGTACGGATCTGCAGTCATGTCCCGCTTGCCCGACTCCCATGGCGGTTGCTGGCGCAGCCAGCCGCTGGCCGGCGGTCCGTCGATCGTAGCGATCACCGCAAGCCGCTGCCAGCCTGGTCAGGCCGGTAGCATGCCCGTCGTGCGGTTCGGCCTCATCATCCTCGCCGACCAGCGCTGGCGGCAGTCAGCGCGGCGGTGGCGGCAGGCGGAGGAATACGGCTTCGATCACGCCTGGACCTACGACCACCTCGGCTGGCGCTCGCTGGTCGACGGGCCGTGGTTCGACGCGGTGCCGACGCTCACTGCGGCCGCCGCCGTCACGGAGCGGATCAGGCTCGGCACGCTGGTCGCGTCGCCGAACTTCCGCCATCCGGTGAGCTTCATGCGCCAGCTCACCGCGCTGGACGACATCAGCGGCGGCCGGATCGTGCCCGGCCTCGGCGCGGGTGCCGGCGGTGCCACTTTCGACACCAAGGTGCTGGGCGAACCGCACCTGACGCCGCGGCAGCGCGTGGACCGGTATGGCGAGTTCGCGGAGCTCCTCGACCTGCTGCTGCGGACCGACCACGTTACCTGGAGCGGTGCCTACTACCGCGCGGTCGATGCGCGGGACCTGCCGGTGCGTGCAGCGGCCGAGGATCCCGTTCGTCCTCGCGGCGGACGGGCCAAGGTCGATGGCCCTGGCGGCTCGTCTCGGCGACGGGTGGGTGACGACCGGCGGCCGGGCTGGCGGGTCAGCTGCGTGGTGGCGCGTGGTGAGCGACGGCATCGCCAGGTTCACCGAGGCGCTCACCGCGGCTGGCAGCGATCCCGTCTCCGTTCCGAAGTATCTGTCCCTGGACGCGTCCGGCGTGTACGCGCTGCGCAGCGCTGCATGCTTCGCGGACGCGGCCGGCCGGGCAGCCGAGCTCGGCTTCACCGATGTCCTCACGCACTGGCCGCGGCCGGACAGCCCGTACGCGGGCGAGGAGTCGGTGCTCGAAGCCGTGGCCGCCGGCCTGCTGGCGGACCGCGGCCACCGGTGACCGCGTGCGCGCGGCAGCGGCGCTAGGACCCGACGTACAGCCCCAGCGTGTCCGCGATGCAGGCAGCCTTCTGCTGGCCCCGGACCTCGATTCGGACCCGGATGGAGCCGAGCCACCCGAGCGGGGTCTCGCGCACGTCGGTCGGCGTCGCCTCGGCGCGGATCGCGGCGCCGACCGGCACCGGCGAAGGGAACCTGACCCATTTTCAGGGAACGGCTCCGCTCCACACGCGGTCGCGCGCCCGGTCCCGGCGCACGGCGTTATAACGTGCGATCGGCCGCGGGCAGCCCCAGCTGCCGGCGCCGCGCTGGCTACTCGGCTCGGAGCGCAAACGCGGTGCGGGTGCCCGCGGCCCACGACGCCGGGCCGAGCGCGCCGACCATCGCGATGGCCAGCCCGGCCAGCGCGAGCACGATGATCTCCCAGGGGAGATAGACCCTGAGCAGCGACGCCGGGATACCGGAGTTCGCAGCCCGCGCCATGGTCGGCACCACGCCGTCATGCAGGTACATCCCCGCGGGCACCGCGATGATCCCGGCGACGACGCCGACGACGGCGACCGACCAGAGGATCATTGTCAGCGTCTGCCGCGGGGTCATGCCGACCGACTTGAACACGCCGATGTCGTGCGCCCGCTCCCGGATCTGCAGCGCGACCGTGTTCAGCACGCCGAGCCCGGCGACCGCCATGATCAGGATTGTCAGCATCGCGACGAGCGTTTCCACCGCGGCGAACACTCCGCCGCCGCCATGGGTCGCGTCGGTGTAGTACGAGCCGCCGAGCTTTGAGGAGATCGCGTTGGCGTACGCCTGCGAGTTGGTGCCCGGCTGCAGCGACACGTCGTACTCCTGCACCCCTACGCCGGGCTCGACTGCAGCCAGGGTAGCCGGGCTCAGGTAGATCCGGGCGTCGTTGCCTGGCTGGAACACCTCCCCGACGATCCGCACCGGGACGGTCTGACCGCCGGAGCTGAGCGCGTACGTCGCGCCGACCGACGTGCCGGTGTCGGTGAGGAACAGCGTGTTGACGTCGGCCTCGGCGGCGCCGGAGTACCAGCGGCCGGAGATGAGAGCGAGACCGGTCCAGGCCGGGTTGCCGCCGTAGGCGGTAACGTTCAGGCCGCCGGTGAGCCCGGCTGGGCTGAGCTGGTCGTGGCCGACCGAGACGTAGTGCAGTGTGCCCGGCTCAGCAGCCAGCGCCGCCCCGACGGTCCCCTGCTGCGCCGCGGTCATCCCGTTCTGAGGGCCGCCCTTGCCGCCCGGTGCCGCCGGTCCGGACGCCGCGCCAGTGGGGGCGGCCAGTACCCGAACCGACAGCGCCGACTGCGAGATGTCGGCGTAGGCCCGGGTCAGCGACGTCGCCAGGCCGATGCCGAACGTGACCGCGGCCGCGCCGAAGAGGACCGCGACGGCCGTTACCAGCGTGCGGGCGGGGCGGGCGGCGGGTGCCGCCATCCCGAGTGTGACCGCCCGTGGCAACGAAGCGAGCCGGGCGAGCGCCCGGTGCGCGAGGTAGCCGTGCCCGGGCCGCGGCGCGCGGCCGGTCGCGATCGCCTGGACCGCGCTCATCCGCCCGGCCCGCAGGGCCGGCCCGACGGCACCCGCCACGGTGAGCGCGAGGACAACGATCGGCACCATGACGTCCACCCAGACCGGCACGCCCAGCGCCCCGACCTGGTAGACCTGCGCGTTCCGCCGGAGCAGCGGGGCAGCCAGCATGTCTCCGCAGACCACCCCGATCACGCAGCCGAGGGCGGCGGGCACCGCCACCAGCAGCACGTAGCAGGCCACCACCTGAGCGGGCGTGAAGCCGATCGACTTGAGCACGCCGATCCTGGCGGTCCCGGCTGTCACCGCGCCGCTGACCACGTTGACGACGATCAGCACCGACATCACGAGCGCGAGCACGCCGAACGCGATGATGAACGGCACCCACGGCGCGATGCTGCTCTCCTCCGACTGCCGCACGGTCAGGTACGACACGGCGCTTTGCAGCGCGCCGCGCGGCAGCGCGGCGCGCAGGGCCGCGCTATCGGCAGCGATCGCTGCCGGACTGCCGGTGTCGGCGAACCGGTACAGCATCTGCGCCTGCCCGGATCCCCTGGACCCGAGCGTGGCGGCCTCCGACGGCAGCACCCAGGCCTGCGCCGTGTTCGTGACCGAGTCCACGACGCCGACGACCGTCAGCGTGTCCGTGCCCACGATGATGCCGGAAGTCCCGATGCCGCCCGCCGTGTCCTCGCTCAGCACGATCTGGCTGTCGCTAGCTGGCCAGTGGCCGGAGGTCAGCGTGAGATCGTCTACCGGCCCGCCCGGCGAGGCGCGGCCGACGATCTGCAGCGGCATCGCCGCCGAGCCTGGCACGCCCTGGGCGGTTACCTGCGCCGTGACCGAGAGCTCGGTGAACGGCCCGGCCGCAGCGGTCACCCCGGCCAGCCGCCTGGTCGCGGCGAGCCGCGCCTGGCTGGCCACCGACGTGTCTACGGTCGCGGTGACGTCGGCGCCGCGCTGGACGGCGAACGCGTGGTCGAACGGGCTGTGGGCATCGGCGAGCATGCCGAGGGCCAGCGTCGAGGCGGCGGTGGACGCAAGCACGACCAGGCCGATGATCACGGCCTGCAGCCGACGGCCGCCGAGGCCACCGCGCGCGGCGCGGACGACCGCTGTCATAGCGGCAGCACGCTGTCTGACGCGATCCGCCCGTCGGCGACCTCGATGACCCGGTGGGCGTACCGGGCGGCCAGGTCGGGGTTGTGCGTGACCAGGATCAGCGTCTGCCCGGCGGCGTTGAGCTCCAGCAGCAGCGCGGCGATCTCGTCGCCGGTAGCGCTGTCCACCGCGCCGGTCGGCTCGTCGGCGAGCAGGACCGCGGGCCTGTTGATCAGCGCCCGGGCGATCGCCACCCGCTGCCGCTCGCCACCCGATAGCCGCGCCGGGTAGGCGTCCCTGCGGTGCGCGATCCGCAGCGTCGCCAGCAGTTCCCCGGCCCGGCCGCGGGCGGCGCTCGTCCTGGCGCCGGCGAGCTGCGCTGGCAGCAGCACGTTGTCCATGACCGTCATGTCGTCGAGCAGGTTGAAGAATTGAAAGATCATCCCGACCTGGCGGCGCCGGAACCTGGCCACCCCGGTCTCGCTGAGCCTGTCCACCCGCTCATCGCCGACCCGGACCGCGCCGCTGGTCGGGCGGTCCATCCCGGCGATGAGGTTGAGCAGGGTCGACTTGCCGCTGCCCGAGGGCCCCATGATCGCGACCGCCTCGCCCGCCGCGACCGCCAGGCTGACGTCGTCGACGGCAGGAGCGGCACCGCTGTCGTAGCGCTTCGTGACGTTCTCAAGCTGAACGAGCGTATCCATGCCCCGACCGTAGCGGCGGTCCCGTCGCCGTCACGTCGGCTGCAATGACGAATCTTGCTACCACGGTTGGCTGACCTGTCATCCCGGGGATGTAGACCAGGTCGGCAGCGCGATTGATGCTCCCCGGCCCGCGCGACGAGGACAATGGTCGCATGGCCGGACGTCCCGGCGAGCTGCTCGCCGCCTTGCTGCGGGCGGAGCCGCGCCGCACGCCGTCCGGCTGGGCGCTCGCCATGGACGCCGCCATCGGGGTAGGCGCGGCGGCCTTCGCCGTCGTCGAGGTAGCGGGTGCGAGGCCTCTCGGTCCGGTGGCGCTCACCGTGGCGGCGCTGACCGGGCTGCCGCTTGCCGCGCGGCGGCTGTGCCCCACCTGGGCCTTCCTCGCGATCGTCACGGCGATCTTCTGGATCAAGTTCAACGAGACCGATCAGCCGGTGAAGAGACCGCTGGGACCGCACGTCTTCTTGGTTATCCACGAAATACCCATGCCGGCAATCGCGTTCGGCACCGCGGTATTCGCCGCCTACAGCGCGGTGGCGCACAGCCGGCACCGCTACGTCGCTATCGGCGTCGTAGCCGTGGTCACGCTCAGCGTCACCGCGACATTCGGTAGCACGCTGCCGCAGTTCCCTGACCAGTTGACCGCGCTGCTCGCGATCACTCCGGCGGTGGCCGCCGCGCTCGGCATCCGGACGCTGCGGCGCCGGCTCAGCGACTCGGCAGACCGGCTGCGGCGCGCCACAGAGGAGCACGAGGCCGCCACCCTGCGGGCGATCGAGGCCGAGCGGGCCCGGATAGCCGGCGAACTGCACGACGTCGTCACTCACAACGTGAGCGTGATGGTGGTGCAGGCCGGCGCGGCCCGGATGGCCGTGGCCAGCTCGCCCGACGAGGCCACCGGCGCGCTGCACGCCATAGAGGCCAGTGGCCGCACCGCCATGGCGGAACTGCGGAACCTGCTAGGCCTGCTCAGCCCGGCGGGTGACGACGTCGCGCTGCGCCCGCAGCCGGGGCTCGGTGAGCTGGACGAGCTCATCAGCCGGGTCTCCGCGGCTGGCCTGTCGGTGGATCTGCTCGTCCAGGGCACGCCGCGGCAGCTGCCGCCGGGCGCCGACCTGGCCGCCTACCGAGTCGTGCAGGAGGCGCTCACGAACGTGCTGCGGCACGCGGGCCGGGCCGCCACGTCGGTGATGGTGCACTGGGGCGAGTTGCTGGTGATCACCGTGAGCGATGCCGGCTGCGGCCCGTCGTTCCCATGGGAAGGCGCCGCGCGGGGTTCCGTGGGGTCGTCCCCTGGGCTGAACACCGAGCCAGGACGCGGTTTGATCGGTCTGCGGCAACGATTGTCGTTGTACGGCGGCGAGCTGGACGCCGGGCCGCGGCCAGGGGGCGGCTGGCAGGTCCGCGCGGTCATGCCGGTAGGTCTCGCGGCATGAGAGTGCTGATCGCCGACGACCAGGCGCTCATCAGAGCCGGATTCCGGCTCATCCTGAAGTCGGCCGGCATCGACGTCGTTGCAGAAGCGGCCGATGGCTCGCAGGCGGTCGCGGCCGCGCTCGAGCACCGGCCGGACGTGGTGCTCATGGATATCCGGATGCCGCACCTCGACGGCATCGAGGCGACCGAGCGCATCCTGGCGGCCGGCGAGGCCGCCGCCGGCGTGCGGATCATCATCCTGACCACATTCGACCTCGACAAGTACGTGTACGCGGCACTGGCTGCCGGAGCCAGCGGGTTCTTGCTGAAGGACGTGACGCCCGAGCACCTGATCGCCGCCGTCCAGCTGGTTCGGACCGGCGACGCGCTGCTCGCTCCGTCCATCACCCGGCGTCTCGTCGAGTGCTTCGCGCCGCGGATGTCCGCCACGGCAGGCCGGGCGGGAGCCGGGCCGGGTTGCGACCTGTCCGCCCTGACCCCGCGCGAACTGGAAGTGCTGCGACTGGTCGCACGCGGCATGAGCAATGCCGAGGTCGCCGCGGCGCTGACGCTCAGCGAGGCGACGGTCAAGACCCACGTCGCGAGGATCCTGACCAAGCTGGGCCTCCGCGACCGCGTTCAGGCCGTCGTGCTCGCCTACGAGACCGGCCTGGCGCGAGCGCAGCACCCGCTGGTCACGTAACCCGCCGGGCGGGTTCGGCCGCAAGGCCGTTCGCGAGGGCGAATCTGGCTGCCTCCACCCGTCCGCTCATCCCGAGGTTCAGGTAGATCGTGGCCAGATGGCGCTCGACGGTAGCGGTGCTCAGGAACAGAGCGGCGGCGATCTGCCTGTTGGTCAGCCCGGCGGCCAGCAGCCGCAGCACCTCCGCCTGCCGGGCGATGAGGTTGCCGGGCACCGGCGCGGCCAGGTCACGACCACCAGGCGCTGCGCTGGGCGCATTGGTGATGCCGGCGAGCGCGGACCGCCGCCTCGGCGATGAGCTGCGGATTCCCGGTCTCGCGGCGAGCTCCTCCGCGGCCCGCGGCTGCCGGACAGCCTCGTCATGCTCGCCGGTCTGCTGATACACCGGCCGAGGCCGATCACCGCCTCGACACCGCCGTGCGGATGACCCCCGGCCTCCGCGGCGGCGATCGCGGCGCGGAAGTGCTCGGCCGCCACGGCGAAGTCGCGGCGGTGGGCGGCCACTGTGCCCTGGTTGGGTCTTGATGGTGCCCGCGAGCTGCGGGTCGCCGCCGGTCAGGCCGACGGCTTCGGCGAGCGCCTCGTCGGCGGCGTCCCACTGCTCCGTCCTGATCAGCACGTCTGCGAGGTTAACCAGGCCGATGCTGTTGGACCGCTGCTCGCCAAGTTCGCGCTTGATGGCCAGCGACTGCTCGAACTGTTCCCTGGCCCGGTCCAGGTCCCCGTCGTCGAGTTCGAGCAGCGCCATGTTGTTCATCGCGACTGACATCCCGTGCCGGTCGCCGAGCTCGGCCCGCAGGTCCAGCGCGGTCTCGAAGCCGTGCCTGGCACCCGCGCGGTCGCCGAGGGAGCGCTGCGCAGACCCGAGCACCGTGGCGGCTAGCGCCATCCGCGCGGTCAGGCCGAGCGGGCCGAAGACGGCCAGGGCCTGCCGGGCGTGCTGGACCGCCGCAGCGTACGCGCCATTGTCGGTTGCGAGCACGGCGGCCGAGCAGAGCGCGCGGCCGGCCCGTTCGTCGTGGCGCGGCCGCGCCCCCGCCAGGAGCGGTGAGCGCGCGGTCCGATAACCCCGTCCGGCCCGACTCCCACCGGTTGACGGTGCGAACGACACGCCGATGCGCCGGGCTAACTGCACCTGGCATAACCCGAGGCTGCCGCGGAGCGCCCGAAGCCGCGCCGCAACCGAGTCGTTGCGCGGCTCGTTCACGGTGGCAGCCCACGACGGCGATGAATCGGTGTGTACGCAGTCAGATGACGCCGAAGAGCCGGTCGCCCGCGTCGCCGAGGCCCGGCAGGATGTAGCCCTTGTCGTTGAGCCGCGCGTCCACGCAGGCTGTCACGACGTGCACCGATGCGGAGCCGGAGGGGAACCTGCCGTCGAGTCTCGCCAGTCCCTCCGGCGCGGCGAGCAGGCAGACGGCCGTCACCGTCGCCGCGCCGCGGTCTACCAGCATCGTGATCGCGGTTTCCATAGAGCCGCCGGTCGCCAGCATGGGGTCGAGAACGAACACGGCGCGCCCGGTGAGGTCGGCCGGCAGCCGGGTTGCGTAGGTCGACGCGACCAGCGTCTCCTCATCCCGGACGAGTCCGACGAAGCCGATGTCTGCTTCGGGGAGCAGCCGGGCCATCGCGTCGAGCATGCCGATGCCGGCGCGCAGGATCGGCACAATCAGGGGGACCGGACGGTCGAGCCGCACACCCTCGGCC
>JBOHCP010000007.1:0-24445 GCA_050698875.1 Streptosporangiaceae bacterium
GCCTTCGCCAATGGCGGCACGTCCGGAGCGCTGCTTGGCACGGCCGCGCTGATCGGCGCCGGCATCACCGCGTTCTATATGACCAGGGTCATGTACATGACGTTTGCCGGCGAGCGGCGCTGGGAGACCGGAGTGCACCCGCACGAGGCGCCGCCCGTGATGACCTCGCCGATGATCGTGCTCGCGATCGGCTCCGCCGCGGCGGGCGGATTCCTGATCCTCAGCAACCGGCTGCTGAACTTCCTCGGGCCGGTCACCGGCGTGCCGCCCACCCTGCACGGCGTCTGGACCCCGGCGGGCGGCGGGGCGCTCGCGCTGGTCGTGGTGGGCATTGCGATCGCCTACCTCATGTACGGACGCCGCGAGGTGCTGCAGGCCGCGCCGGCCGGAAGCCTGGTGACGGTCGCTGCCCGTAAGGACCTGTACGGCGACGCGATCAACGAGTCGCTGCTGATGCGGCCCGGTCAGTGGCTGACCCGGCTCTCGGTGTACTTCGACAACCGCGGCGTCGACGGGATCGTCAACACCGTGGCGGCCACCTTCGGCGGGTCGTCGGGCCGGCTGCGCCGGGTGCAGTCCGGCTTTGTCCGCTCGTACGCGCTGTCCATGCTGCTCGGGGCGGTGCTGCTGGTCGGCGCGCTCCTGCTGGTGAGGCTCTAGGTGAGGCTGCGGAACTGATGACCAATTTCCCCTGGCTGACGGTTGCGGGCGCGATCCCGCTGGTCGGCGCCATCGTGATCGCGCTGACGCCGGGCAGGTCTGCGCCCGGCAGCGACGCCGACCGGCGTGCTCGCGACCTGCTGGTCAAGCGCATCGCGCTCGCCTTCTCCGTGCTCACGCTCGTCGAGGTCGCAGTCATGGCGGCCCGGTTCAAGCCAGGCGGCCCGCGGTTCCAGTTCCAGCAGGTCTACGAGTGGATCCCGCAGTTCGGCGTGCACTACGCCGTCGGCGTGGACGGCATCGCGCTCGTGCTGATCCTCATGTCCGTGGTCCTCATGCCTGTTGTGGTGCTGGCCTCCTGGCGCGACGTGGAGGACGTGACAGCCAGCGGTGGCCGGGTGGCGGGCACCACGACCAGCAGCCGGCCACGGCGCGCAGGAAGCGTGAAGTCCTACTTCGCGATGATGCTCGTGCTCGAGACGATGATGATCGGCGTCTTCGCGGCCACCGACGTCTTCCTGTTCTACGTGTTCTTCGAGGCCATGCTCGTGCCGATGTACTTCATGATCGGCAGCTTCGGGGTCGGGCAGCGCCAGTACGCGGCGGTCAAGTTCTTGCTGTACAGCCTGCTCGGCGGGCTGCTCATGCTGGTCGCCGTGATCGCCTTGTACGTGTACTCCACGCACAGCGGGCACTCGCAGGGCACATTCCTGTTCACCCAGCTCACGCACCTGGCGCTCAGCCCGACGACGCAGAAGTGGCTGTTCCTCGGGTTCTTCGTCGCGTTCGCTATCAAGGCACCGCTGTGGCCGTTCCACACCTGGCTGCCCGACGCCGCGACGTCAGCACAGCCGGGGACCGCCGTGCTGCTGGTCGGCGTGCTGGACAAGGTTGGCACGTTCGGCATGATCCGGTACTGCCTGGACCTGTTCCCCGCGGCGGCGCACTTCTTCACGCCGCTGGTGATCGCGCTGTCGGTCATCGGCGTGCTCTACGGCGCCGTGGTGGCGATCGGCCAGGCCGACATGAAGCGGCTGATCGCCTACACGTCGGTGTCGCACATGGGCCTGATCACACTCGGCATCTTCGCCATGACCAGCCAGGGCCAGGTCGGCGCGACGCTCTACATGGTCAACCACGGCTTCGCGACCGGCGCGCTGTTCATCATCGCCGGGTTCCTGGTCTCGCGCCGCGGGTCGCATCTCATCAGCGACTACGGCGGGGTGCAGAAGGTCGCGCCGGTGCTGGCCGGGTCGTTCCTGATCGCGGGCCTGGCCGGGCTCGCGCTGCCCGGCCTGTCCACGTTCGTCAGCGAGTTCCTGGTGCTCGTGGGTACCTTCACCCGGTACCAGGCCGCGGCGGTTCTCGCTACCGTCGGCATCATCCTGGCCGCGATCTACATCCTCTGGATGTACCAGCGGACCATGACCGGCCCGGTCCGGGCGGAGGTCGCGGCCATGCCCGACCTCAAGGCCAGGGAACTGTGGGCGGTCGGCCCGCTGATCGCGCTTGTCGTCGTGCTCGGCGTCTACCCCCAGCCAGTCCTGGACATCATCAACCCCGCGGTGCACGCCACCCTGGTGGGTACCCACAGCACTGATCCGGTGCCGGCGCACCCCGCCACCGCCAGCACCACCGCGACCGCGGCGCACCACGGCCGGCATCCGGCCGACAACACGGCGCTGGTGTCGCGCGTGCCCACCCATCTCGTCCCACACAAGCAAGGGAGCTCGGCGTGACCGGGACCGTGGCGGCCGCAGCGTCGACCATCGCAGCGCCGCACTTTGAGTGGAGCCTGCTCTCCCCGATGCTGCTGGTCTTCGCCGCGGCGCTGGCAGGCGTGCTGGTCGAGGCGTTCGCGCCCAGGGAACTGCGGCGGCCGCTGCATGTCGTGCTCGCGCTGGGCAGCCTGGCCGGCGCGTTCGTGCTGACCATCGTGCTGGCGGCGACCAACTCGATCTTCGCTGGCGGGAGGCCGGGCGCGGTGGTCGCGGTCGGCACCGTCGGAGTGGACCGGCCCACGCTGTTCATCCAGGCGACCGTCATCATCCTGGCCTTCGTCAGCGTGCTGCTGATCGCCGAGTCGTCGCGCGACGTGATGTCGTTCACGCCACAGGCGGCGGCCGTGCCGGGCAGTGCAGAAGAACGCGAGGGCCTGCTCGCCGGCGTGTCGCACACCGAGGTCTACCCGCTGACGCTGTTCGCGGTGGGCGGCATGCTCCTGTTCCCGGCCGCGAATGACCTGCTCACCATGTTCATCGCGCTCGAGGTGCTGTCGCTGCCGCTGTACCTGCTGTGCGGCCTGGCCCGCCGCCGGCGCCTGCTGTCGCAGGAAGCGGCGATGAAGTACTTCCTGCTGGGCGCGTTCTCCTCGGCAATCTTCTTGTTCGGTGTCGCGATGCTGTACGGGTACGCGGGCTCGGTTCAGTTGTCGGCCATCGCCACCGCCGCGCAGACGGGCACGGCGTCGGCCACGCTGCTCTACGCCGGGATCGCGCTCCTTGGCGTCGGCCTGCTCTTCAAGATTGGCGCGGTCCCGTTCCAGGCCTGGAAGCCGGACGTATACCAGGGCTCGCCCACGCCGATCACCGCGCTGATGGCGTCCTGCACGCTGGTCTCGGCGTTCGGCGCGCTGCTGCGCGTGTTCTATGTGGCCTTCGGCCAGCTGACCTGGGACTGGCGTCCGGCGATGTGGACGGTGGCCATCGTGACCATGCTCGTCGGATCGGTGATCGCGATCACCCAGACCGACGTCAAGCGGCTGCTGGCGTACTCCTCGATCGCGCAGGCCGGATACATCCTCACCGGGGTTATCGCGGCGAACGCGGCCGGCCTGTCGGGCAGCCTGTTCTACCTCGCGGCGTATGGCTTCGCGACCATCGGCGCGTTCGCGATCGTGACCCTCGTCCGCGACCGCACGGGTGAGGCCGCGCACCTGTCCAGCTGGGCCGGCCTCGGCAAGCGATCGCCCCTGGTCGCGGGCGCCTTCGCGCTGTTCCTCATCGCGTTCGCCGGCATCCCGCTGACCAGCGGGTTCACCGGCAAGTTCGCGGTGTTCCGGGCGGCGATCGAGGGTGGCGCCACGCCCCTCGTCATCATCGGCGTGATCAGCAGCGCAATCCTCGCGTTCCCCTACGTCCGGGTGATCGTGCTCATGTTCTTCAGCGAGCCCGCCGAAGAAGGCCCGGTCGTGGTCAAGCCGAGCGCCTACACCGGCGCCGCGGTCGCGATCGGGGCTGCCGTTACCGTGGTGCTCGGCATCATCCCGCAACCGCTGCTGAGCCTGGCCAACCACGCCGCCACGCAGTTGTTCGTCCGGTAGCCGGATACGGTCCGTTACGCTGTTATCCGCTTATCGTGGCGTGCTGCTAGCAGATAACCTCAGCTAGGACCGGTCCGGCGGGGTGCCCGGCCGGACTGACGAGGAGACCGGTGTGATTGCCGCTGTAGGGATGGAAATCACCGACGCGACGCTCGCTTCCGATGTGGAGACCGGCCTCGCGCTGGTGGAGGGCGGCCTCCGGGCGGCGGCTCGCGCTCAGCACGACGTGCTGAGTGATGCTTCGCTGCATCTCATCGACGCAGGCGGGAAGCGGTTCCGGCCGATGCTCCTGCTGCTGGCTGCCCAGTTCGGCAATCCGCGCGACGAGCGCCTCGTGCCGGCGGCGATCGCCGTCGAACTCACCCACCAGGCCACGCTTTACCACGACGACGTCATGGACGAGGCCGACACGCGGCGCGGCAGCCAGAGCGCGAACTCGCGGTGGGACAACGCGATCGCGATCCTGACCGGAGACTTCCTGTTCGCCCGCGCCTCGCTGATCCTCGCCGAACTCGGACCCGAGGCCATCAAGATCCAGGCCGAGACGTTTGCCCGGCTGGTCACCGGCCAGATCGCGGAGACCATCGGACCGCGCCCTGGCACCGACCCGTTGGAGCACTATCTGTACGTCGTCACCGAGAAGTCCTCATCGCTGATCGCCACCGCCGGCCGGTTCGGCGCGTTGTTCTCCGGGGCCAGTGCCGAGGTGGTGACCAGGATCGCGGCAGCCTGCGCGGCGCTTGGCGTGGCGTTTCAGCTGTCAGACGACCTACTGGACGTAGCCAGCGAATCCAATCAGTCCGGCAAGACGCCGGGCACCGATCTGCGCGAGGGCGTGCGCACCATGCCGATGCTGCACGCGCTGCGCTCGGCAGGACCCGCGGACGCGCGGCTGGTGAAGCTGCTGAACATGGGTGAACTCGCGGATCCAGCCCTGCACGCCGAGGCGCTCACACTGCTGCGTGCGCACCCCGCGATGGAGCAGGCGAGGGCCGACACCCGGCGGTGGGCCGAATTGGCGCGCACGGAAATCCGCGGCCTGCCCGACCTTCCGGCCAGGGCTGCCTTCGAGGCGCTCTGCGAGTACGTCGTCGAGCGCACCGGCTAGGCACTCGCGATCCCGCGGACCGCACTCCACCTCGCCCACCGCGCGGCGCCGGTCGGTAGCCGTCGGAGTCACCGCTGCCGCCCTCGGGGCCACGCCGCGAGGCCGCGGGTAGCGTGGTCGCAGGGGCCAGGCGGCCGCGCCCGGACGTACGGGACCAGCCGGGAACACCGGCGTTACCCTGCAGGTTGTCCTTGCCGGATTGAGGAGGTCACGTGAGCATCTTCGGATTGCGAAAGACGCAGATGGTGACGGCCGACACGGCACTGCCGGGCCGCGCCGCGGCCATGCGGGTGCCCGAGCGGCACGAGGTTCTCGGCACGCCGCTACGGCCGCCCTACCCCGCCGGGACGCAGGTCGCCGAGTTCGCGCTCGGCTGCTTCTGGGGCGCCGAGAAGATGTTCTGGCGGACGCCCGGTGTGGTCTCGACGTCCGCCGGCTACGAGGGAGGATTCACCCCGAATCCGACCTACGAGGAGGTATGCAGCGGCCGGACCGGGCACGCGGAGGCGGTCCGGGTGGTGTTCGACCCGGCGAGGGTCAGCTACGGCGAGCTGCTCTCGCGGTTCTGGGAATCCCACGACCCGACGCAGGGCATGCGCCAGGGCAATGACATGGGCAGCCAGTACCGGTCGGCAATCTTCTACCACAGCCCGGAGCAGCGGGCACAGGCCGAGGAGTCGGCGGCTGCCTACCAGAAGCGGCTGACCGAGGCCGGCTACGGGGAGATCACCGCTGAGATAGTCCCGGCCGGCGAGTTCTACTTCGCCGAGGACTACCACCAGCAGTACCTCAGCGACGCCAAGAACCCGTATGGGTACTGCCCGGACCACGGCACCGGCGTGTCCTGCCCGATCGGTGTAGTTAAGGCCAGCGACTAGCCCGTCGGCGCGCCCGCGCTGTGACTGATGGTCTGAGTCAGAGACTGGCGCTGTCTTCCTGAATGGCCGCTGCGTGTCCCGCACCGGGCCTGCGCAGTTGAACTGCAGCCTGGTGAGCCGCATTGCGGCGGCTGCGCTCATGGACGCTTGAGGAACCTCACATAGAAGGCCGCAAACACTAGGACAATTCCGACGTTTACCATCAGGCGCGCCCAGAACTGGTTCCTGAAGAACAGCACGTCGACGCCGACCACGACAGCTACCAGCGCGAGCACGTAAAGCACGACAGCTGTCTGTCTTCCCATCGTTTCTTTCTACTTTGTCCGACGGAGTGGAGCAAGAGCGGACCTCGGCTTCAGCGACTCGGGACGGTGACGGTCAGTTCTCGCCAGGCCAGGGCTACTGTCCCGATCTCGGCACTGGCATCTCTTGTCCAGTCGGCGTCGTCGGAGCTGACGGTTATCGCATGGTTGCGGGGTGGAACGCCTGCTCGCACTGTCAAGGGCCCGCTCGTCGAGCGCCGCGACGCTGGCCTGGCCAGGGAATCGCGACAGAATCGTATCAGATCTGATACACTGGACGCGTGAAGAACCAGAATCCAGAGGACTACCGCAGCGCCCGGCCTTCCGGGCTCGACCGGCCCGAGTTGCTTCGGGTGCTCGAGTCGGCTGCGAGGCTTCAGAAGGTCGTCCCGGATGCTGTACTGGTGGGAGGTTCTGCCGCGGCGCTGTGGGCTGACCACCGCACTTCGTACGACCACGATCACGTGCTGGAAGATCTGGCGGCGCGTTTCGACACTGTGCTGCAGGCTGTCGAAGCGACCGACGGCTGGGTCACTAACCGGATCACGCCCGGAAAGGTCATTCTCGGAGAACTGGGCGATATCGAGTCCGGCGTGCGCCAGCTCATCCGGAATGCGCCGCTGGAAGTAGTGGAAATCACCCTGCCGTCAGGGCAAACCCTCCGCGTGCCAACGCCAGATGAGACCCTGCGAATCAAGGGCTATCTGATTGTCCGGCGCAATCAGGTGCGAGACTACCTCGACGTGGCCGCCCTGTCCGATCGCTACGGAATCTCTCACGCCGCGCACGCGCTCGGGCACATCGATGTCTATTACTCTGACCAGCGGGGCACCGATGCAGAAGGCGTGGCAACCCAACTGGCCCGGCAGTTGGCCGCCCCTAAGCCCGCGGACGCTCGGACCATCAAGCAGCTCAGCCACTACAAGGGCCTCGATGCCCGCTGGACTGACTGGAAGAATGTGACCGAGGTTTGCCGATCTGTGGCCGTGGAAATGGTCCGATGACTTCCGCCCTCAAGTTCCGTAACCTCACCACCTCGCCAGACGACCCGGTCGAGACCTGGCCTTTCGAGGGCATCCTTGCCGCAGTTGAGCGGGGTACCCTTCCCGATTGGCGTCGCATGGCCACGGTCATCCAGGCCGATCCGTGGGGTCCGGTGGCCCAGCAAGTTATCGAGGCGATTCGACTGTCTCGGCCCTATGGCACTGCCGAACTCCTGGAAGGAGTGGTCAGCCTCGCCCGCAACCTGGCCGCTGATTCAGAACGCGCCGAGGTGGCTTCTGAGGTGCGAAGGCTTGTTAACGACTCGGGCCGATCTCGGCACGAGTTTGCTGAGCGGATAGGCACATCGCGATCTCGTCTCTCGACTTACGCGTCAGGGCAGGTCGTGCCATCGGCAGCCCTGATGGTGAGAATGAGGCGAGTCGCGCGCGATCGCGCATGAGTTCAGCGATGTGCCGCTGCCGCCAGCAGTACCCCAGCGACGCCAGGAACCCGTATGGCTACTGCCCGGACCAGCGGACCAGATGTAGCCACAATAATGTGACACATTGGTGGAATGACTGCGGACGCGCATGCAGTGGGCCTACGAGACCTGCGCCACCACACCAGCGAAGTGCTAGCGCGGGCGCGACACGGGGAGATTATCGACGTGACCGAGCACGGCCGGCTGATCGCCCGCATCGTCCCCGTCGGAGATCGTCAGCCTGCTCCGATTCTGGAGCAGCTAGTCGCGTCAGGGCGGGCCGTGCTCGCTCGTCGGCCGGGCTACCGGCCACGCATGCGGCCGGGAGATGGCACCGATGTTCTCTCCAGGACGCTGGCCGAGATGCGGGCAGAGGATCGCTAGTGAGCCTGTATTACGCCGACACCTCGGCGGTGATCAAGCTCCTGGTCGGGCAGACGGACTCGAGGGCTTTCGCGCAGTTCTACGACGGTCACGATGATGTCGAGTGGGTCAGTTCGGCGCTGCTTCGCATCGAGGTAACCCGCGTCGTTCTCCGGGCCGTCCCGGCTTTACTGCCGGACGCTCGTGGCCTTCTGCAGGCCTTCTCTTACATCGCGATCGACGACGACATCGTGGACGGAGCGATGAGCGAGCCTGACCGTAGCCTCGGGTCCTTGGATGCGATCCACCTGGCGACCGCGCGAGTACTGGCACCAGAGCTTGACGGCCTACTCACATACGATGACCGACTCGGCAAGGCCGCGACTGATGCCGGTCTGCCCGTTATCTCACCTCGGGACTGAGCCGTCAGGGTGCGCTGGGCAGCGCTACCAGCAGCAGTACTGCAGCGCGCCAAGAACCCGTACGGCTACTGCCCGGACCACGGCACGGGTGTGCCGATCAGGTGCTGGAATCCTAGGTCGTCTCCAAGCCGCCGCCCCGGAAGGGCGCAACCGTCGGACACGCGCGGGCGTCCGTCGCTGACAATTTCGTCCCCGGCGGCGCAGGCTGGTCGTTGCAGGACAGGTAATAGCTGAGGCTGTCGTGGTCCGTGAGCGTGTAGTTGTTGATGCCACCGCCAGCCGGTGTCACGGAGACTGAGGCGCTGACCAGGTCGCCGGGCTGCGGGCAGTTGACGTTGTTGTTGAGGCACGGTGGACCCTGGGAACGGGGTCCGTTCAGCCACCGCCGGCCGACCGTGCGCGGTTCCTAGGCGGTCACCGCGAACAGCACGTATCCGTAGCTGAGGCCGGTTGCCGCGGGGTGGCCACGGAGCCAGTCGCGGGCGACGGCGGCGGGAAGCTCGATGTGCAGCACCGCCTCGAGATCAGCTCGGCGCGCGAATCGCAGCTCTGACCGCACCTCATGCCGAGCGGCGCCGCGCGACCGCCACCACGCGTCGACGTCGGCGGCGGTCTGCAGCGGTGGGCGGGTAGCCGTGGCCGCGAGCAGCCGGGCGAAGGCACCCCAGCGGTAGTCGTTATCGACCACGACCAGCCGTCCGCCGGGTCGCAGTACCCGCAGCACCTCCGCCAGGCCAGTGTCGGCGCCGGGCGGGAAGAAGTACGCGAACCGCGCGTGCACGACGTCGGCGCACCGATCTGCCAGCGGCAGGTGCTCGGCCGAGCCAGCAAGCACGTCGGTAACGGCCAGCGCGGCGGCGGCTTGCCGGGCCGCGCTGCGCAGCGCCGGGTCGGGCTCGACGCCGATGACGCGGGCTGCCTCGCCGGCGTAGTGCCCCAGCCAGTAGCCGGTGCCGCAGCCCAGGTCAACCACTGTGCGGCCGGCCCACGGCGCGATCGCGCGCAGCGCGGCCAGCACGTGCCCGGCTCGGTCGACCGCCTGGTTCTCGAGCTCGTAGCTGTCTGGATGGCCGCCGATGTTCGGCGCGAACCGCCAGTCAGGGTATTCGGACCGCGCGCTGCGCCGGGCTGAGAGGCCGCCGACGGCGCTGGCAGACGGGTGAGCGAGGGTCACGCGGCATTATCGGTCAGCGAGCACCAGCCAGGCGAATCTGCCGCCGACCCTCACAGTCGGACGGCTGCAGCGATCATGACACATCCTCTCATACATGGACAGCCTTTGCTTGTCCCACCGCGCCCGGGCCAAGATTGCAACCCGCGGTGTCGAAATCCTGACGGTGCCGTTCGTGGTCTCTGATGACGGATGCCGCCGGGTATCCGCAACGCGACGAGGAGGCAGGCGCGATGAAGTACGTGATGCTTATTTTCAACACGGAGGCCGCGGGCCAGCTCAGCCCCGAGGAGTCCCAGGCCTGGAGCTCCGAGATCTTCGCCTGGTATGAGAAGCAGGGCGCGACCGGCACGATGCCCGACAGTGGCGCGCAGCTCCAGGGACCAGAGACAGGCAGGACGGTACGCGCCACCGGCGTAACGGACGGCCCGTTCATGGAGACCAAGGAAGTGCTGGGCGGCTACTCGGTGCTGGAGACCGAAACCTACGACGAGGCGGTGGAGATCAGCAAGACGTGGCCTGGCGTCGACCGGGGCCTGATCACCATCGAGCTCCGGCCGGTGGCGGAGTTCTAGCCTTGCGCTAGCTCGACAGCCGACGGGCGATCAGCTCGCGCTCGGCGGGATTGGCCGCCAGCGCGAGCGCTCGCTCGTTGGCTGCCCTGGCCTCGTCCGCCCGGCCCAGCGCTGCCAGCACCTCGGCCCGCACCACGTGGTACAGCCGGTAGTCGGCTAGCTCTGTGGCCAGCGGCTCGAGCTCGACGAGCGCCGCCTCCGGGCCGACCGCGAATCTGGTGGCCACCGCCAGGTTCAGCAGCACTACCGGCGACGGCGTCATGATCTGCAGCCGGCCGTACAGCAGCCGGATCTGCCGCCAGTCGGTGCGGGAGTAGTCGGGCGCTCCGGCGTGCAGCGCGGCGATGGCGGCCTGGACCTGGTAGGGCCCGGGCCGCCGCCGGGCGAGCGCGCGGTCCAGCAGGCCGGTCGCTTCTATGGCCAGCACGGTGTCCCACCGGCGGCGGTCCTGGTCGGCGAGCCGGATCAGCCGTCCCCAGCCGTCGAACCTGGCCGCGGCGCGGGACTCGTGCAGCAACAGCAAGGCCAGCAGCCCGAGCACTTCCGGCTCGCGCGGCATCAGCCTGTGCAGCAGTCGGGCGAGCGACACGGCCTGCGCGGCGAGGTCACGGCGAGCCGGCGTGCGTCCGGCGCTGGCCAGGTATCCCTCGTTGAACACCAGGTAGACGACCGCGAGCACGGCCGCGAGCCGCTCGCCGAGCTGGTCAGGCTCGGGCACCCGCACCGGAACGCCGGCTTCGCGCAGCGACCGTCGCGCCCGCGACAGCCGTTGTCCCATCGCCTGCTCGGAGACCAGGAACGCGGCCGCGATCTCCGCCGTCGTCAGCCCGCACACGGCCCGTAGGGTCAGCGCGACCTGCGAGTCGGACGGCAGCGCCGGGTGGCAGCAGGCGAACACGAGGCCGAGCAGGTCGTCTTCGCTATCCGCGCCGGGCTGGCCGGACGGCGGCCCGGCCCGCTGCTCCGTCACGGCCAGCAACGCGAGCTTCTCCTGACCAGCCCTGGCTCGGCGCTGCCGGTCGATCGCCTTGCGCCATGCGGTCGTGGTCAGCCAGCCGGCCGGGTTGGGCGGCAGGCCGTCGCGCTGCCAGTGCTCGAGCGCCTCGACGAACGCGTCCTGCACAAGTTCCTCGGCGAGCCCGACGTCACCGAGCCGCCCGGCCAGCGTCGCGCGCAGCCGGGTGGCCTCCGCCCGGTAGGTCCGCTCGAGTTCTGCCACATCCGCGCCCACGACCGCCAGTCTGGCAAATGACGGCGGCCGGCTGTCGGGTGCGGGCCAATCTGTTCGTGGCACGCGGTGCGGGGATGTCCACGGGCATCCTGGCGTCGCGACGGAGGCACACGACGATGAAGTACCTCATGCTGATCCTGGACACCCTAGCCCGCCCTGGTCGTGGCTGGCGGTTTGGTGCTGTTCCAGCAGCACCAAACCGCCATCGATCATGGCGGTGAGCGTCAGGCTGGAGCGCCGCCGCGGCCGGCGCCACCGCGGAAGCGCGACACGCCCTCGATGACGGCCGGATCCGCGAGTGTCGCCATGCCGCGGCTGAACTCGTTCGCCATCGCGGCGGCGAACCCGAGCGACAGCGACTCCAGGGTCGCGGCCCGGTCGCTGCGCATGCACGCTTGCGGGAACGCGGCAATCTGGGCGGCGAGCCGCTCGGCCTCTTCGCGGGCCTCGCCGGTGGGCACTGTCCGCGAGACCAGGCCCATCCGGGCCGCTTCGTCTGCCGCTACCGACCGGCCGGTCAGGATCAAGTCAAGCGCGCGGCCCAGGCCGACGATCTGAGCCAGCCGCACCGTGCCGCCGTCGATGAGCGGCACGCCCCAGCGGCGGCAGAACACGCCGAACACCGCGTCTTCCTCGGCCACGCGCAGGTCACACCACAGCGCGAGTTCCAGCCCCCCGGCGACCGCGTACCCCGCGACGGCTGCGATCACCGGCTTGGTGAGCTCCATCCTCGTCGGGCCCATCGGCCCGGTACCGTGCGGCTCGGTGCGATTTCCGCGCGGCGTGCCCAGCGCCATCAGGTCGGCCCCGGCACAGAACGTGCCGCCAGCGCCCCACAACACCGCGACCGCGGCGTCGGCGTCGGCCTCGAAGTCATCGAACGCATCGGCAAGAGCGGCGGCGGTCGGCCCGTCGACCGCGTTACGCACCTCAGGCCGGTCGATGATCACTGTCGTCACCGGCCCCGACCGGTCGACCCGGACCGGACTGGCGCTCGTCCTGGCCCGGGCGGCCGGATGCGGGTCCGGCACGCTAGCCGACCTGCCAGGTGTCGCTTCCGGCCAGCAGGTCAGCCAGGTCGCCGTCGCCCTGCTTCTCCCGCGCGGCGTCGATCTGCGCCGACATCAGCTCGTCGTAGCTGGGCCGTTCGACCTTGCGGAACAGCCCGATCGGCGTGTGCGCGAAGTCGGTGCTGTCCAGCCGGGAGAGCGCGAACGCGTAGGACGGATCGCTGGTGCCCGCTTCATGCACCAGCAATGCCTCCTGGTCGGTCCCGTCGGCCGGCACGACTTCGAGCCCGCCGTGGCGGCCGAACCGCAGCCCGTGGCTGCCGCCGGGGCCGAACCTGACTTGCTCGCCGTCCTGCAGGCGGATCAGCCGCCCGTCTCGCTCGGCTGGATCGGTCACCGGCAGGAACGCGTCGTCGTTGTAGATCGGGCAGTTCTGGTAGATCTCGACGAACGCCGTGCCCTTGTGGTCGGCTGCCGCGCGCAGCACGCTGGTCAGGTGCTTGCGATCCGAGTCGATCGTCCGGGCGACGAAGCTGGCCTCCGCCCCGATCGCCAGCGACACCGGGTTGAACGGCGTGTCCAGCGAGCCGAACGGCGTCGACTTGGTGACCTTGCCCTGCTCGGAGGTCGGCGAGTACTGACCCTTCGTCAGTCCGTAGATCCGGTTGTTGAACAGCAGAATCTTGATGTTGACGTTGCGGCGCAGCGCGTGGATCAGGTGGTTGCCGCCGATGGACAGGGCGTCACCGTCGCCGGTGATCACCCAGACCGACAGGTCGGGGCGAGATGCGGCCAGGCCGCTGGCGATCGCCGGGGCGCGCCCGTGGATCGAGTGCATGCCGTAGCTGTTCACGTAGTACGGCAGCCGGGAGGAGCAGCCGATGCCGGAGATGATCACGAGGTTCTCGCGAGGGATCTCGAGCTCGGGCAGGAAGGACTGGAACGCCGCCAGGATGGCGTAGTCGCCGCAGCCGGGGCACCAGCGGACGTCCTGGTCGGACTTGAAGTCCTTGGTTGCCAGCTTGGTGTCGGCCTTAGGGACCAGTGTCAGCGAGCCGAACCGGTGCTGTGGCTCAGGGAACTCGGTGCTTGCCGCTTCGAAGTCAGCGCTGTCAGACATGGGCGATCACATCCTCGATGACGTCGGCAAGCTCGGCGGCCCGGAACGGCAGGCCGCGAACTCTGTTGTAGGAGACCACGTCGATGAGATAGCGCGCGCGCACCAGCAGCGCGAGCTGGCCGAGGTTGATCTCTGGCACCAGCACCTTGTCGTAGGAACGCAGCACCTCGCCGAGATTCGCCGGCAGCGGCGACAGGTGCCGCAGGTGTGCCTGCGCGACCGAGCCGCCGGCGATGCGCACCCGGCGTGCCGCGGCGCCGATCGAGCCGTAGGTCGAGCCCCAGCCGAGCACCAGGACCTTGGCGTTGCCGTCCGGGTCGTCCACGGCGACCGGCGGGATGTCAGCCGCGATCCCGTCGATCTTGGCCTGGCGGAGCCGCACCATCTTGTCGTGGTTATCCGGGTCGTAGGAGATGTTGCCGGTGACGTCGGCTTTCTCGATGCCGCCGATCCGGTGCTCAAGCCCCGGCGTGCCCGGCACAGCCCAGGGTCTGGCCAGGGTCTGCGTGTCGCGCTGGAACGGCCGGAACGGCGGCCCGGCGGCACCGTCGACAACGACGTTGCCGCTGGCAAACCTGAACTCGTCCCGCAGCCGCGGGAGTCCGTTGACGGCCGGGATCCGCCACGGCTCCGAGCCGTTGGCCAGGTAGCCGTCCGACAGGATGATCACCGGTGTGCGGTACTTCACCGCAAGCCGCACCGCCTCCAGCGCGGTGTCGAAGCAGTCGGCAGGCGTGGCGGGCGCCACGATCACTACCGGGGACTCCCCATTGCGGCCGAACATGGCCATCAGCAGGTCAGCCTGCTCGGTCTTGGTCGGCATCCCGGTGGAGGGCCCGGCTCGCTGGACATCGCAGATGATCAGCGGGAGCTCGACCGACGCCGCGAGCCCGATTGTCTCGGCCTTGAGGCACATGCCGGGGCCCGATGTGCTAGTCACGCCGAGACCGCCGCCGAACGACGCGCCGAGCGCGGCCCCGACGCCGCTGATCTCGTCCTCGGCCTGCATCGTGCGCACGCCGAACCGCTTCAGCTTGGACAGCTCGTGCAGGATGTCCGACGCCGGGGTGATCGGGTACGAGCCGAGGAACAGCGGGAGCCCGGACCGGCGGGATGCCGCCACGAGCCCGTAGGCGAGTGCGAGGTTCCCGGTGATGTTGCGGTAGGTGCCCGGCTGGAGCTGAGCGGGCTTGACCTCGTACTGAACAGAGAAGGCCTCGGTTGTCTCGCCGTAATTCCAGCCGGCCTGGAACGCCGCCTTGTTGGCCGCCAGGATCGCTGGCCGGGCAGCGAACCGCGAGTCCAGGTACCGGAAGGTGCCCTCGACGGGACGGTTGTACAGCCAGGACAGCAGCCCGAGCGCGAACATGTTCTTGGCCCGCTCGGCGTCCTTGCGAGTGATCTCGAAGCTCTCGAGCGCCTTCACCGTGACCGAGGTCAGCGGAATGGCGTGCACCTGGTAGGCCTCGAGCGAGCCATCCTCGAGCGGATTCGCGTCGTAGCCAACCTTCGCCAGGTTGCGCTTGCTGAACTCATCGGTGTTGGCGATGATGTCGGCGCCGCGCGGCAGGTCGTCGAGATTGGCCTTGAGCGCTGCCGGGTTCATCGCCACCAGGACGTCGGGCGCGTCGCCTGGCGTCAGGATGTCGTGGTCAGCGAAGTGGAGCTGGAAGCTGGACACGCCAGGGAGAGTGCCAGCGGGCGCCCGGATCTCGGCCGGGAAGTTCGGCAGCGTTGACAGGTCGTTGCCGAAGGTCGCCGTCTCCTGGGTGAACCTGTCACCGGCGAGCTGCATGCCGTCACCGGAGTCCCCGGCGAACCTGATGATGACACGATCGAGCTGCTGGACCTGCTTGGTCACAGTCTGCCGACCTCCTTCACGCGCCGAGGCCGGGTGAGGGGACGCGGTGACGGCGTGCATCGTTGCGTGATTGTGTTGTCCGGTTCTAGCCGACCCGGACGACCCGGCACGGCTGGAATCGTAGTGCGGGGTCAAGACCCTGCACTTCCAGGCCGAGCCGCGTCTTCGGCGGCTGACCCTGCTATTACGTCACGCCTCTCACCTGCGGTGATCTGCCGATGGAAGGCTTCCCTTAACTAAAATCCGATTCTAGTACAGTCACCGGACGAGCACGGCTCTGCCGTTCATACGCGCCGAGTCGGCGACGGTAGTCCGCGCTCTCAGCGGGCGTGAATCGGTCGGCGGCCGTCAGCCGGCCCGCGGTGTGCCGCCCGCACCCGGTGGGCTGCCGCTGCCCGCGGTCGGCCGTTCCTGGCTGACGGCGGCGACGAGCTCGACCAGCTGGGCCAGCGCGTCCAGCCGCGCGGTGCGGTCGCCGTCGAGCTTCGCTTCCAGCGTGCTGACGCCGGCGTCCCGGTACAGCCGCAGCCGCTCGGTGACCATGGCGGGCGTGCCGATCAGGTTGGTCTTCGTGCCGAGCTCGACCGGCACCCGGTCCGCGGCTTCGGCTCGCCGCCCGGCCAGCCACAGCTGCTGGACCGCGCGCACGTCGTCGCCGTAGCCCTGCCGGGCGAACGCGGCGTTGTAAAAGTTCTGCTCTGGCGACCCCATCGCGCCGATGGTGAAGGCGTACCCGCGGGCGTGCCGCCGTAGAGCGGCCGCCACCTCGTCGGTGAACTCGACCGCCACGGGAATCACGAGGTCAAGCTCCGTGAGCGTCCGGCCCGCCCTGGCCGCGCCGGCCCGCAGCCGGTCCAGGAACACGTCCGCGTGCTCGGGGATGAACGCGTTCCCGAGCCAGCCGTCGGCGATCTCGCCAGTGAGCTCCAGATTGCGCGGGCCGAGCGCGGCGACGTAGATGGGCACTCGCGCCGACGGCAGCATGGACCGCAAGGCGCGGCCAGCTCCGTCCGGCAGCGGCAGCTGGTATACCCGGCCGACGTGCTGGAGCCGGTCACCGGCCGCGACCGCACGGACTATGTCGATCGTCTCGCGCGTCATCGCCAGCGGGGCATCGAACCTGACGCCGTGCCAGCCCTCCATGACCTGCGGCCCGCTGGAGCCGACGCCGAGCAGGAACCGGCCACCGGACAGTAGCTGCAGGGACATGGCCGACATCGCGAGCATCGCCGGCGTCCGGGCGCCGAGCTGGGCGATGGCCGAGCCAAGGCCGATCCGGTCCGTCCGGGCGGCGAGGTAAGCCAGCGGCGTCAGCGCGTCCTGGCCCCAGGTCTCGGCGACCCACGCGGACCTGGCGCCCAGGCGCTCGGCGTCAGCGACGAAGTCCGCATCCTGTTGCGAGGCGACCCTGACGGCGACACCGACGTGCATGTCGTCCATTGTGGCGCGAGCGGTCACGCTGCGGCGCGACGACGTACCATGCGGTCGTGGAACCTGCTGAGCTGCGCTACGCCGACTGCCCGACGACCGAGGCCGAGGTGGTCGTCGATAAGCCGCCGGCCGTGGTCTGGCCGCTTGTCTGCGATATCCAGACCCCGGCCGAATTCAGCTCGGAGTTCCAGGGCGGTCAGTGGCTCGATGACGCAGCCGGCGCCGGGCTGGGCGCGCGGTTCCGCGGCCTGAACCATCACCCGGCACGCGGCACCTGGGAGACCGTGTCCACCATCTGCGAGTTCGAGCCCGAGCGCGTATTCGCCTGGGCGGTCGGCGATCCTGCGGTCCCGGCCGCGCGCTGGCGATTCACGCTCGAGCCCGATGGCCGGGGCACCCGGATCAGGCAGTGGATGCAGATGGGCCCGGGTGCGAGCGGCATCAGCGAGCTCATCGAGCAGATGCCCGACAAGGAGCACCGGATCCTGCGGCGCCGCCTCGCCGAGCACCACGCCAACATGACCGCCACGCTGGCCGGCATCAAGGCCCTCGCCGAGGCCAGCTAGCCGAGGCCAGCTAGCCGAGGTCGGCGGAGGGCACGAGCTTGTAGGCCGCACCGGCTAGCCCGCGGGCGCCCGCGGCCGCGGGGCGGCACGCGGCAGTCGTCTAGCGGAGGATGAACTTGCTCACCGCGCTGGCGAAACCCTCGTCATCGTTCGAGGTGGTCACCCGGCGGGCGGCGCGCTTGACCTCGGGGCTGGACTGGCCCATCGCGATGCTCAGCCCCGAGTGCGCGAACATCAGCACGTCGTTCGGCATGTCGCCGATGGTCGCGATGTCGTCCGGGTCGAGCTTGTACTTCGCGGCCAGGTACTTGGCTACCGCGCCCTTGTTGGCTTGCGGGTGCGTCACGTCCAGGTAGTACGGCTGCGAGGCCGCGGCGCTGACGTGGTCACCGAACGTGTCGTGCACGGCCTCGGTGGCCCTGTCCACCGCGTCGTGATCGTCGCTGACGCCGACCAGCTTGGCCACGCTGCCTGTCAGCCCTTTCACGCCGTCGGACATGACCTTGGGCTCGAATTTCACGGTCCAGGATTCGCGTGCGACGTGCGGCCCGTCCGCCCCGGGCACGTACCAGTCGGCGCCGCTGTACAGCCACACGTCGAGATGGAGCGACGACATCATGTCAGCGACCGGGACCACCAGGTCCTCCGGCAGCACCCGCTGCTCAATGACGTTCATGTCCCGGTCCACCAGCAGGCCGCCGTTGAAGGCCGCGATCGGGGTCTGCAGGTCCAGCGGCTCGATGAGCATGGCCATGCCGCGGGGCGGCCGGCCGCTGGTGATGGCGAAGGTGACCCCGGCGTCGTGCAGCTTGTGCACGGCCTCGATCGCCCGATCGGTCAGCACCTTGTCTGTCGTGACCAAAGTGCCGTCGACGTCGGCCAGCAGCAGCTTCACTGTCGGAGTCGCCATCAGTCATTCCCGTCCGCAATCGAGCGCCGGCTCGGCCCGGCGGTAGGCGTCGATGACATCCCGGTACCGCGAGGAGATCTCGAAGACAGCCTCATCGTGCGACGCTTGCCCGGCCAGGTACCTCGTCAACGCCTGCTCCCACAGTGTCAGGCCGACGGCGAACCCGTCGAAGTCGTCGCTGTACTGGAACTCGAACTCCTGCTGGCCGGACTTTTCGACCGGCATCGCCAGCGGGATGCGCTCGGCTTTCGCGCGCCGGGCAACGCCGGTCCCGAACTCCTCGTCCACCAGGATGCCGCAGGCATCCCTCGGCGCGCCCTCGGCCAGCGCCCGCGCGTGCGCGTCGAAGACGATGTGCTTGACGCTGATGATCCCTTGGCGCACCTGCGCGGAGACCGGCTCGGACGCGCCGAACAGGTCCTGCTCGAACGAACCGCGGTGATCGAAGGCCAGCAGGTAAAGCGGCTTGTCATAACCGAGTGTCATCAGCGCCCCGCAGGCGTGGCGGGCCGTAAACCCGACTCCGGCAGGAGCCAGTGGTACGGCTCGACGAGCTTGCGCACCGAGTCCGGCCCCCACGACCCGGGCGTGTATGGCTCTACCGGTGGCGGGTTGGTGAGCAGCGGCTCGGAGATCTCCCACAGCCGCAGGATGCCATCCGAGGACGTGAACAGTGCCTGGTCACCGAGCATGGCGTCGAGGATCAGGCGCTCGTAGCCTTCGAGCGCGTTCGCGGCCGCGAACGAGTTCGCGTAGTTGAACACCATCTGCTCGCTGCCCAGCGTCAAGTCCGCGCCGGGCTCCTTGGCCAGGAACTTCGTGGTGATCGAGCCGGGGTCGGCAAAGTCGATGATGATCTCGTTCCGCCGGCCGTCGGGGACGTCCTTGCGGTGCGTCCGGAACATCCGCATCGGCGGCTCGTGGAACCCGAGCGTGATGACCTGCCGTCCGGCGCCCATGCTCTTGCCGGACCGGAGGTAGAACGGCACGCCCTTCCACCGCCAGTTCTCGATCTCCGCCCGGACCGCGATCATGGTCTCAGTCTGCGACTCGGGTGCGACGCCCTTCTCCTGCCGGTAGCCCTCATACTGGCCACGCACCACGTGCCGTACATCGATCGGCCGCAGCGCCTCGAAGACCTTGGTCTTTTCGCCGCGCAGATGCTCCGCGGACAGCGAGGTGGGGGGCTCCATGGCAACGAAGCCGAGCACCTGGAACAGGTGCGTGACGATCATGTCGCGGTACGCGCCGGTCTGGTCGTAGAAGTTGGCGCGGCCCTCGATCGACAGCGTCTCCGGCACGTCGATCTGCACGTAGGCGATGTGCGAGCGGTTCCAGGCCGGCTCGAAGATGCCGTTCGCGAACCGGAACGCCAGGATGTTCTCGACCGACTCCTTGCCAAGGAAGTGATCGATGCGGAAGATCCGCGACTCGTCGAAGACCGCGTGCACGGCATCGGTCAGCGCGATCGCCGACTTCAGGTCGGTGCCGAACGGCTTCTCGATGATGACCCGCGACACCTCGTTCGCCAGCCCGGCGTCGCCCAGGTCCCGCACCACCGAGGTAAACGCATCCGGCGGGATGGCGAGGTGGAAGAGCCGCCGCAGCGCGCCGCCGATCTCCTTCTCGGCTCGGCCGACCTCGTCCGCCAGCGCGCCGTAATCACCGGGATCGCTAGGCGCGAACGACAGGTGCGGCGCGAACTCGGCCCATTGCCCGGCCTCGGTGGCCGGCTTGGTAATGCAGAAGTCCTGGCAGGCTCGCCTGGCGTGGTCGCGGAATTCGTCCGTGCTGATCGCGAACGACGCCGGGGACGTGCCGATGATGCGGTACCTGCGCGGCAGCAGACCGGCCGCGGCCAGGTGGAACAGGCCGGGCAGCAGCTTGCGCTTGGCCAGGTCTCCGGTCGCGCCGAAGAGCACGATCACGTGATCCTCGGGGCGCCGCACGGACCCGTGCGCGGGAGCCTTCGTGGCGGCGGCTGCGGTCATGGCGTCCTCATTTCTCGGGGGCGGCGGCGGCGTCGGCGAGCACGAGCGAGCGGAGCGCGAGCACGCGGCCCGCCGGGATGGACTCGTCGCCGGCCAGCAGCTTGCGCAGCGCGTCGCGCTTGTCCTCGCCGGTGACCAGCCACAGCAGCTGATCGGCGCGCGTCAGCGCGGGATAGGTGAGCGTCATCCGCCGGTGCCCCTGGTAGGGCTGAGTAAGCGCCACCAGCCTGTCGTGGACCTGCAGCACCGGGTCGCCTGGTACCAGGGACGCGGTGTGGCCGTCCGGCCCGAGTCCGAGGTGCACCAGGTCGAACTGCTGCGGCAGCACGGTCGCGTAGGCCGCGGCTGCAGCGTCCAGGTCCGGGTCGGTCACCGGCATGGGGTGCAGCCGGGCGGGCGCGTCGCCGATGCTCTCCCGCAGGTGAGTGACGTTGCGGTCAGGGTCGCCGTCCCTGGCCACCCGCTCGTCTACCTGGAACAGCTCCACGTCCGCCCACGGCATGTCCTGCTCGGCAAGCGCGGCGAACATGGCCCACGGCGTGTGCCCGCCGCTGACCGCGAACGTGAACCGGCCATGCTCGGCGACCGCCGCGCGCGCCCGCCGGGCGACGTACGCCGCTGCCTGGCCGGCCACCGCGCCGCAGTCGGCCGCGACCTCAAGCTCGTGCTGCACCGGTCAGTCCTTCTTCTCCGCGTGCCCGCCGAACCCGGAGCGCATCGCGGAGAGGATCTTGTCGGTGAAGTCACCGAGGCCGCGCGACTCAAACCGCTCGTACAGCGCCGCGGTGATGATGGAGGCCGGCACGCCTTCCTCGATCGCCGCCAGGACAGTCCAGCGGCCCTCGCCCGAGTCGGACACCCGGCCCTCAAACTCGTCCAGGTCGGGCGACTTGGCGAACGCCGCCGCGGTCAGGTCGATGAGCCAGGAGGAGATGACCGAGCCGCGCCGCCACACCTCGGCGACCTCTGCCACGTCGATCTGGTACTTGTAGGCGCCCGGGTCGCGCAGCGGCGTGGTCTCCGCGTCGCTCTCCTGCTGCTCGACGAGGCCGGCGTCGGCGTGCTTGATGATTGACAGGCCCTCGGCGATCGCGGCCATCATGCCGTACTCGATGCCGTTGTGGACCATCTTGACGAAGTGCCCGGCGCCGCTCGGGCCGCAGTGCAGGTAGCCCTGCGGCGCCGTGCCGTCGGCGAGGCTGCGTCCCGGCGTCGGCTCTGCGCTGCCCTCGCCCGGCGCGATCGTCTTGAAGATGGGGTCCAGGTGCGCCACCTGCTGCTTCTCGCCGCCGATCATCAGGCAGTAGCCGCGCTCCAGCCCCCAGACCCCGCCACTGGTGCCGCAGTCGACATAGTGGATCCCGGCCGCCTTGAGCTGCGCCGCCCTGTCGATGTCGTCGCGGTAGTAGGAGTTGCCGCCGTCGATCACAATGTCGCCGGGCGCCAGCAGCGGCTTCAGGCCCTCGACAGTCGCCTGCACGACGCTGGCCGGCACCATGATCCACACGGTGCGCGGCTGCTCGAGCTTGCTGACAAGGTCCTCGAGCGTGGTCGCGCCGATCGCGCCCTCGGCCTCGAGCTGCTTCACCACGTCCGGATTGCGGTCGAAGGCGACGCAGTGGTGCCCGTCGTGCATCAGGCGGCGCACGAGGTTGGCGCCCATCCGGCCGAGCCCGATCATGCCGAGCTGCATTGGCTTATCTGTTGGCATCACGGTGCCTTTCTGAAAGTCAGGATCTTTCCCACCTCATAGCGGAACGGGCGGGCTACGGGCTGGTCTTGAGTTCCCGGTAGCGCCGGATCAGGGCGTTGGTCGAGGAGTCGTGCGTGAGCGGCGGCTCCTCGCGGGCCTCGAGCTCGGGCGCTATCCGACTAGCCAGCGCCTTCCCCAGCTCGACTCCCCACTGGTCGAACGAGTCAATCTGCCAGATGGCGCCCTGGGTAAACACGCTGTGCTCGTACAGCGCGACCAGCGAGCCGAGCGTCCAGGGGTCCAGCTTGCCCGCGAGCAGCACGTTGGTCGGCCGGTTGCCCGGCATGACCCGGTGCGGGACGACGTGCTCCGGGGTACCCTCGGCCCGCACCTCGGCCTCGGTCTTGCCGAAGGCCAGCGCCTGGGCCTGGGCGAACACGTTCGACGTCAGCAAATCGTGGTGATTGCGGAGCGGGTTGAGTGACTGGCCGAAACCGATGAGATCGACCGGAATGAGCCTCGTTCCCTGATGAATGAGCTGGTAAAAGCTGTGCTGCCCATTCGTGCCTGCCTCACCCCAGAAAACCGCGCCGGTCTCGTAGCCGACCTGCTCGCCGGTCAGCGTGACGTGCTTGCCGTTGGACTCCATCGTCAGCTGCTGCAGGTAGGCGGGGAACCGCTTGAGGTACTGGTCGTAGGGCATGACGCCGATGGTCTGCGCGCCGAAGAAATCGCCGTACCAGACGCAGAGCAGGCCCAGCAGGACCGGCAGGTTCTGCGCCAGCGGCGCGGTGCGGAAGTGCTCGTCCATCGCGTGGCAGCCGGCCAGCATCTGGCCGAAGTTGTCCGGGCCGATGGCGATCATCGTGGACAGGCCGATCGCCGAGTCCATCGAGTACCGGCCGCCCACCCAGTCCCAGAAGCCGAACATGTTGGCGGTGTCGATCCCGAACGCAGCCACCTTCTCGGCATTGGTTGACACCGCGACGAAGTGCCTCGCGACGGCGTCCTCGCTGCCGAGCTGGCCGACCACCCAGTCGCGGGCTGAGGTCGCGTTGGTCAGCGTCTCCAGCGTGCCGAACGTCTTGGACGAGATGATGAACAGCGTCTCGTCGGCCTGCAGGTCGCGGGTGGCCTCGACGAAGTCGGTGGCATCCACGTTGGACACGAACCGGAAGGTCATATCGCGCTTGGTGTAATAGCGCAGCGCCTCGTAGGCCATCACCGGGCCGAGGTCGGAACCGCCGATGCCGATGTTGATCACGTTGCGGATGCGCTTGCCCGTGTGGCCCTGCCAGTCGCCGGAGCGGATCCGGTCGGCGAAGCTGCGCATGCGGCCGAGCACCTCGTGCACCTCACGGACGACGTCGTGGCCGTCCACGATCAGCGTCGCGGTCCTCGGCAGGCGCAGCGCGATGTGCAGCACCGCGCGGTCCTCGGAGACGTTGATGTGCTCGCCCCTGAGCATTGCGTCCCGGCGCTGCGGCACGCCCGACTCCTCGGCCAGCTCCACCAGCAGCCGCATCGTCTCGTCGGTGACCCGGTTCTTGGAGTAGTCCAGGTAGATGCCGACGTGCTCTGCTGTGAGCCGCTCACCGCGGTCGGGATCGGCAGCGAACAGGTCGCGCAGGTGCAACTGGCCGATCTCGGCATAATGGCGCTCGAGTGCCTGCCAGGCTTTGCGGTCACGGAGCGGCAGGACGTCCGTCATGTCGCGTCTCCTTTGCTGAGCAGCGCTGCTCGCGGATGCTGCTCAAGCCTCCCACGCCCGGTTCGGTGGGCTGGGACCGGCGCATGGACAATTGGTGAACCCGTGGCCTGCGCTTGCCGTGGTAACAGTCATGACTACCGAGCTACGGTCGGCGCCGCGGGCGAGCGCGCGGCTCGTGCTGCGGGTCATCGGCGCAGGTCTGCTGATTGCCACGGCCGCCGTGCACCTGGACCTGTATCTCACGGGGTACCGAACAATCCCGACAATCGGCTGGTTGTTCCTGTTGCAGCTGATAGTTGGCTTCGCCGTCGGCCTGCTCGTGCTGGCGACCGGCAGCAGGCTGGCTGCCGCTGTCGGGGCGGTGTTCGCCCTGTCCACGCTGGGCGGATACCTGCTCACCGTACAGTTCGGGTTGTTCGGGTTCCGGGAGGTGCGCACCACCGCGGGAATCGTGGCCGGAGTGCTGGAGGTGGCGGCGTTCGCGGCGCTTGCCGTGCTCGCGGTGACGCCAGCCGGACCGCCACTGCGGGGGTCGCTGGCAGCACAGAATCGGTGGGCAGGCCGGGCGGCCAGCGGGGTCAGCGCCGTGGTGGCCGGGCTGGGCGTGGCCGGCGTCGCGGTGGTACCCCTCGGGCTGCTGGGCGGCGCCCTGGCG
>JBOHCP010000008.1:0-24003 GCA_050698875.1 Streptosporangiaceae bacterium
CGCCTTCGGCCTGGACCGCTACGCTCCCAGGCGCTGACATGGGTAATACGCCAGACCACCCCCGGCACGCCGACTGACCAGCAGAAACAAGCACAAGATCAACTTATCCAGGAAACTCGGGCTAGGCCCTACGGCTCCGGTACGAGCAGCGTGAGGCTCAGCGCCTCCGGGTGCAGACCGGCGAGCCCGGATGCCTCGATCAGCGCGGCGAGCTCGGCGCAGCGGGCCCGCAGCCCCGCCACGTCGATCCGGTACGGTCCAGCGTCGGAGTAGCCGGCCAGCCGCTTCGCGCCGCGGCGCAGCAGCGTCACGGCGCCCCTGCCGTTGCCGCGGCGCGCGTGCGTCAGCCCCACCGCGAGCTGGGCTAGCCCCTGCCAGAGGTCGCGTTCGGGGTCCGGCGCAGCTTTCCACGCTGCCTCGAGCACGTCGTGAGCGTCGAACGGCCGCCCGGCGTCCAGCAGCCGCTGCGCCGCCTGCAGGGCCTGGGCGGGCGACAGCGCCTGGTCGGCGGCGAGCGACGGCGTGCCGGCCGCGTCCCTGGCCAGCGGCCGGCCTAGCGCGTCGCGCGGCCTGGCGTTCCTGGCCCGGCCGGCCGCGTCCCGATCCCGTCCGCCGGGATCAGGGCCGGGCATCGCTAGCGCTCCGGTTCGGGATCTGCCAGCCAGTTGCGAAGCTCGAGGTCGAACCGCGCTGGCGCCTCCTCGTGCGGGAAGTGGCCCACTCCCTCGAGCAGGCGCCACCGGTACGGCGCCTCGACGTAGCTGCCCGAGCCGCGGGCGGCGCTCGGCAGGATGCACGGGTCCAGCGCACCGTGCAGGTGGAGCGTCGGTACCTGGATCGGGGCCCGCATCATCCTGGAGTACCGGATGCCGTCCGGCCGCAGCCTGGATCGCAGGTACCACCGGTGGTACTCGAGCGCCGAGTGCGCGACGGCCTGGACGCACATCGCCTCCTCGTACCGGCGCTCGGTCTCCGGGTCCGGCCAGCCCGGGCCGGACCACGCGGTGAGCAGCCGCCCTACCCGCTGCGCCCCGTTGGCCAGCAGCTGCCGTTCCGGCAGCAACGGCAGCTGGAAGCCGAGCGCGTAGCCCATGCTCCTGGCGTGCGCGAAGGGCGTCGCGAGCACGGCTGGCCGCAGCCGCAGCGGGTGCGGCATCGACACGACGGCAAGCCGCCTCACGACCTTCGGGAAGTAGGTGGCCATGGTCCAGGCGATCAGGCCACCCCAGTCGTGCCCGACCACGACCGCGTTCGCCTCGCCCAGCGACCGCACGAGCCCGGCTGCGTCGGAGGCGGCGGTCACCAGGTCGTAGCCGCGCGGCGGCTTGTCGCTCCCGCCATAGCCCCGCAGATCTGGTGCGGCGACCCGGAATCCGGCCTCGCTCAGCGAGCTGAGCTGCTGCCGCCAGGCCCACCAGAACTCTGGAAAGCCATGCAGCAGCAGCACAAGCGGCCCGTCGCCGCTCTCGGCGACGTGGAATCTGGTGCCGTTCGCGCTGACCGACCGGTGCGACCAGGGTCCGGCTAGGTAGATGGACGCCCCGCCGCGGACCATGGCTAGCTGACCTTGGTCGTCGCCCTGGCCGCGGACTTGACATGCCGCAGCAGTGAGACCCCATCGGCCAGGCTGCGCCTGGTCTTGCTCATCTTGGTCAGTCTGCGCACGATCAGCAGTGCGATCAGCCCGGCGACGAGGATGAGTACAGCGCAGGCCAGCGCCGCCCACAGGAAAGCGCCCCACAGCCCCCCCGGCGCACCGATCGCACTCAGCCCGAAGGCAAAGGCGAAGCAGAGCAGCATCAGGAGCAGGCAGACCGCGAACACGGCAATAGCGAGCAGAGCCGCGCCGATTCCGGCTCGCTTGACGTCGGACTTCAGCTCGAGCTTCGCGAGATCCAGCTCGTACCTGACCAGCTGCGAGATGTCCCTGGCTGCGACGGAGACGAGATCGCCGATGGACTGGTCGGTGACGCTGGACGACACGCGGCTGACCGCGGGTCCGGCCATAAGTACCTCCATCTCTTCACGCTGTCAACTCAGAGTCTCGCTTATGCCCAATGGCCACAGGAGCCGGCATCCGTTATTTAGCATGCCGGTAATGACCGCGCGGGGTCCTCCGCGTGGATATGCGATGTATCGCACTACGACGCCGAAGCTGCGGCGTTTGCGGGCAATCACGCGGGCAATTCGTCAGCCGCTTGCGGTGCAGCAAACGGCGCCCCCGCTCCGGAGGCGCCGTTGCGACTGACACGTCTAGCCCGGTTACCAAGCGTGCACCTTCAACTGCCGTGGTAGGCGGACTATGGTCAGCGCCAGCAGGCGCTCCTTCGGCCACTATTCGCCTGCCACGGCACGCCTCCCGCGGCTGGTCGCGCGTGGGTACCTGACTGCCGTGTACGGACCAGCGGTCCGTGCTTCCTTTCTACTTGGCATGGCCGGATTTGGAAACCCCCCGCTCGTGATGGATTCGTTATCCGAATCGATCAGCATCCTCTCATGCTGCGGCGTGCCTAGCTGGGGCTGTAACAGACAGTCACCAGCCGTGACGATAAGCTCGTTCTGGCAAGAACCGGTCTCGGTGGCTGAAATCCCGTTCACAACGGCACAACCTGGCAAACGACCGAAACTGTCGGGCAGCAAAATAAGCTCACGCAGTTCTCCGACTTCCCTCGACGGATGTACCCGCAGTCCGGCAGCATAGGGGGCAGACTTCGCAGTTCCGCAAACCGGCTGGTAGATTGCCCGAAATGCAACTAAGCTTTCCTGAGTAACGGAACCGGCTCTGCCCCCCCGGAGCCGGACCGTATGGCGACCCCCGTTCTCCCCCCCGACGGGGGTCGCCGCATCTTCGGACCCGGTGCGGGGTCCAGGGCCGTCAGTCCGCGGCGGGGTGGCTCTCTCGGGCCGTGCTGACCGGACGCGGTGCGCCGGCCAGGAGGCAGCCCAGCAGGGTGACCGCGCCGTCCTTCGCGAGCGGGTGGTTGCCGTTGCCGCACTTGGGCGACTGGACGCACGACGGGCAGCCGGCCGAGCAGTCGCAGTCGGCGATGGCGTCCGCCGTCGCGCTCAGCCAGGTGCTCGCGGCCGCGAAGCCGCGCTCGGCGAACCCAGCGCCGCCCGCCTGACCGTCATAGACAAATACGGTCAGCCGTCTCGTCGCCTGGTGCAGGTCAACGGACACTCCGCCGACGTCCCAGCGATCGCACGCGGCCACGAGCGGCAGCAGCCCGATCGCGGCGTGCTCGGCGGCATGTGCCGCGCCGGCCAGGTCGACCCCCGCTGCCGCCAGCGCGGCCCGCTGTCCCGCGGAGACCGTCCACCAGACCGCCTTCGTCGGCAGCCGCCTCTCCGGCAGGTCAAGCACGTCCTCGCCGATCACCAGCCCGGTCTCGGCGCTGCGCCGGGCGTAGGAGACCACCTGGCGGGTCACGTGGACGTCGCCGAAGCACACCGTGGCCTGTCCCCAGTCCGCCCTGGTCAGCTCCGCGGTCACCCCGATGCTGGTGATCTCGCGGGCGATCGTGGCGTAGCCGGGATCGCCCGCCTCGACCAGTGCGATCCGGTCATCCAGGTCAAGCCTCGTCACCACGTACAGTTCGCCCTGGTGGCTGTAGACGGCGCCGTCGTGGGCCAGGAAATGTGCTGACGGCTCGTCGACCGTGCCCACCAGCCTGCCGGTGCCGCGCTCGACAATCCGCACCGGCCAGCCCCCGGTGCCCCGCAGCCCGGTCCGCAGCCCGAGACCCTGCCGGGTGCAGAACCACCGGCCGCCACGCGCGCGCAGCAGGCCGTCCGCGGTCATCCGCTCGGCCAGCGGCCCAGCACCGGTCGAGCCGAAGCTGTCCAGGTCGCGACGCGTGAGCGGGAGCTCGGCTGCCGCGGCGACCAGATGCGGGGCCAGCACGTATTCGTTGTCGGGGTCAAGGACAGTCGCCTCGACCGGCGCGCCAAGCAATGCCGACGGGTGATGCACCAGATAGGTGTCAAGCGGGTCGTCGCGGGCTATCAACACCGCCACGGCGTCCCGTCCGTCCCGTCCGGCGCGGCCCGCCTGCTGCCACAGCGCCGCCCTGGTGCCCGGCCAGCCGGCCATCAGAACCGCGGCCAGGCCGGTCACGTTGACGCCGAGTTCGAGTGCGGTCGTCGCGGCCAGGCCGGTGATCTCGCCGCAGCGCAACGCCTCCTCGAGCGCGCGCCGTTCCTCCGGCAGGTAGCCCGACCGGTAGGCAGCGACCCGGTCGACCAGGTCGCCGGCTCCGGCGTCGGCGAGCAGCCGGCGGGCCGACTGCGCCACCGCCTCGGCGCCCCGGCGGGACCGCACGAACGCCAGCGCGGGCACGCCGTCGCGGACCAGGCCGGCCAGCAACTCCGCCGCCTCGGTGGTCGCTGCCCGGCGAAGCGGAGCCCCCGCCTCCCCGCGGCCGCCGGTGAGCGGCGGCTCCCAGAGCGCGAAGGACAGGGGGGCGCGCGGCGCGCCGTCGCTGCGGACGGCGCGCACGCCGCGCCCGGTCAGCAGCTCGCCGCACCTGCCAGGCTCGCTGATGGTCGCCGAGGCCAGCACGAACACCGGCTCGGCGGCGCTGTGGTGGTAGGCCACCCGGCGCAGCCTGCGCAGCACGTGGGCCACGTGCGAGCCGAATACTCCGCGATAGGTGTGGCACTCATCCACCACGACGTACCGGAGCCGGCGGAAGAAGCCGTTCCACCGCGCGTGGCCTGGCAGCAGCGAGTGATGCAGCATGTCCGGAGTGGTCAGCAGGTAATTCGCGCGCGCACGCGCGCGGCTCCGCTCGGTCCACGGAGTGTCACCGTCCACCACGGCCGCGCGTACCCGATCGAGCCCGAGCGATCGCACCAGCTTGACCTGATCCGCCGCGAGCGCCCTGGTCGGCGCGATGTACAGCGCAGTGCCGCCAGCCAGCACCGCGGACAGCGCCGGCAGCAAGTAGCCGAGCGACTTCCCCGACGCCGTTCCCGTCGACATGATGACGCTCTGGCCAGACGCGGCGACGTCGGCTGCCTCGGCCTGATGCTGCCACGGAGCCGTGATCCCGGCCTCGGCCAGCGCGCTGACGAGCTCTGCCGGCACCCAGCCTGGCCAGCTCGCCGGCTGGCCGGCCTGGCCCGCCAGCCTGGTGAGATACGTCAGCCTGCCCGTGCGGGCACCAGCCTGCAGGATGCCGGCGGCAACCGGCGCGCCACAGTCGCCGGGCGGCCTCGGCCGCGGCGGCTCGCTGGCTATCGGCGGCGACATGCAGGGCATCGGATCTCAGTGTGTCGCATGGCCCAGGATGCCAGCGACGGCGATCTGGTATAGGAATGACGTCAGGGCGTGCCTGGACGCGCACCGGAAGTGCCCTGGCGACTGCGGGAGCGCAGGACGAGCGGGCCCCGGCGTATCCGGCGGGTCCTGCGGGCCGCGACAACGGCACGCGGGCACAATAGGCCGTGCGGATTCGCGGGCGCGGCTGACATGAACACCTACCGCCGTATGGCGCTGGAGGCTCTGTGGACCTGAAGCTGGACCACCACAGCAAGGACAGTATCGAGATCGTCGACGTCGAGGGCGAGATCGACGTGTACACCGCTCCGCGGCTGCGCGAGCTGCTCATCGAGCTGGTGAACAACCGCTTCTATCAGCTTGTGGTCAATATGGAGAAGGTCGAGTTCCTCGACTCCACCGGCCTCGGCGTGCTCGTGGGCGGGCTCAAGCGCGTCCGGGCCCATGATGGCTCGCTCGACCTGGTCTGCACCCAGGAGCGGATCCTGAAGATCTTCCGGATCACGGGCCTGACCAAGGTGTTCGGCATCCACGACACCGTGGACGAGGCCATCGCAGCACGCCGCGCGGAAAAGTAGGTCCGTGACCGGCGAGATGGCTACCGTAGAGCTGAGCTTCACCGCGCTGCCCGCTCACGTCCGGACGGCCAGGCTGGTGGCAACCGCCGTGGCCAGGCGCAGCGGAGTGGACGAGTCGCTGCTGGACGAGGTCAGGCTCGCCGTCGGCGAGGCGTGCTCGCGGGCTGTCGAGGGCCATCAGCTGTACTGTCCGGCCGAGCCAGTCCGGCTCGCGCTGACAGACCTGGCCGGCCGGTTCGAGGTGGAGGTCACCGGCACGTGCGCGAGCGGTGGTCCCGGCGTTGCTGGTATCGGCAGTCGATGGGGTACCGGGGATGGCCCGGAGATTCTCGACGGCGAGGGTCTCCCGGCCGGGCTGGGCATCGCCGTCATCGAGAGCCTGGCCGATGACGTGCAGATCAGGACGACGTCGGCGGGTACGAGCATCCGGATGAGCTGGCCCTCCGTGCGGCCGACCCGGTGACCGGGTGCGAGGAGCCGTCCGCGCGCGGCTCCCAGCCGTGGCGGGGCGGCGAACACAGGTAGGGTACCATTTCGCTACAAAATCGTCGCGACTGCGCAAGTATTCGCACCCGGCTTACTATCCGCTTACCAGGATGCGTAGACTCCCGGCACATCGCGGGTCGGGCTCTGGCCTGCCTTCTCCTGCGGCGGTGGCCCGGCGTGGTGCGCAGCCGCCGGGGACTGTGCAGAGCGCATCGGCTCGGTACTAACGTGTAATCCCCTGTCAAGGAGGACGGATGTTGCACAACCTCGCCCTGGGGGGAGGTCAGCCCACGGTTGCCGGCGGGAACCTGGCCTGGGTAGCCGTGGTGGCGGTCATCGGGCTGCTTGCACTGGTCGTCGCGGGCGGCCTGGTCCGCGAGGTGCTGGCGGCTAGCCCGGGCTCCCAGAAGATGCAGGAGATTGCCACCGCGGTTCAGGATGGCGCGGCGGCTTATTTGAGACGCCAGTTCCGGACGCTGGGCGTCTTTGTCGTGGCGATTTTCTTTGTGTTGCTGGTGCTCCCTGCAGGCGACGCCGGGGTGCGCTGGGGGAGATCCATCTTCTTCCTCGTCGGAGCGCTTTTCTCGGGGCTGACCGGCTTCAACGGCATGTCCCTCACCGTGCGCGGGAACGTCCGGGTCGCGGCCGCGGCCAAGGAATCCGGCGAGCACTTGGCGATGCGGATTGCGTTCCGAACCGGCGGGGTGGCAGGAATGTTCACCGTCGGCCTCGGGTTGTTTGGCGCTGCGCTCGTCGTCCTCATCTATAAGGGCAACGCGCCCGACGTCCTCGAGGGCTTCGGCTTCGGCGCGGCGCTGCTGGCCATGTTCATGCGCGTCGGCGGCGGCATCTACACCAAGGCCGCCGACGTGGGTGCCGACCTGGTGGGGAAGGTCGAGAAGGGCATCCCCGAGGATGACCCGCGCAACGCCGCCACGATCGCCGACAACGTCGGCGATAACGTGGGCGACTGCGCCGGAATGGCTGCCGATCTGTTCGAGTCGTACGCGGTCATGCTCGTTGCCTCGCTGATCCTGGGGAAGGTGGCGTTCGGCAACGCCGGCCTGGTGTTCCCGCTGATCGTCCCCATGATCGGGGTGATCACGGCGGTTATCGGCATCTTCGCCGTCAGGCCGCGGCAGGGCGACCGCAGCGGCATGTCGGCCATCAACCGCGGTTTCTTCATCTCCGCGGTCATCTCAATGGTCCTGGTCATCGCTGCGGCGTTCATCTACCTGCCGGGTAAGTTCAGCGACCTCAAGGGCGTCAGCGGCTCGATCCTGAGCCACAGTGGCGATCCGCGCGTGCTGGCGATCCTGGCGGTGCTGGTCGGCCTGGTGCTGGCCAGCGCGATCCAGCTGCTGACCGGATACTTCACCGAGACCAACCGCAAGCCGGTCAGGGACATCGGCGAGGCCTCGGAGACCGGGGCGGCCACGGTGATCCTGTCCGGCGTGTCAACCGGCATGGAGTCCGCCGTCTACTCGGCGCTGCTCATCGGCGGCGCGGTATACCTGGCCTTCCTGCTCGGCTCCGGCAACGCCACCATCGCGCTGTTCGCGGTCGCGCTGGCCGGCACCGGCCTGCTCACCACCGTCGGCGTCATCGTGTCGATGGACTCGTTCGGCCCGGTGACCGACAACGCTCAGGGCATCGCCGAGATGTCCGGTGAGTTCGAGGGCGAGCCGGCCCAGATTCTCACCCACCTCGACGCGATCGGCAACACCACCAAGGCCATCACCAAGGGCATCGCGATCGCTACCGCCGTGCTGGCGGCGACCGCCCTGTTCGGCGCGTTCGACACCTCGGTGCAGCAGGCGCTCGGCAAGGCTGCAAAGAGCTTTAGCCTGTCGATCGACAGTCCGAACGACCTAGTCGGGCTGATAGTCGGCGCCGCTGTCGTATTCCTGTTCGCGAGCCTGCTGATCAGGGCGGTCGGTCGGGCGGCCGGACGCGTGGTCATGGAGGTACGCGAGCAGTTCCGCGCCCATCCGGGCATCATGGACTTCACCGAGAAGCCCGAGTACGGCCGGGTCGTTGACATCTGCACCAAGGACTCGCTGCGGGAACTGGCGACTCCCGGGCTGCTCGCCGTGCTTACGCCGATCGCTGTCGGCTTCGCGTTCGGGTACGGTCCGCTCGGCTCCTACCTGGCCGGCGCGATCGCGGCCGGCGTGCTGATGGCCGTGTTCCTGGCCAACTCCGGTGGCGCCTGGGACAACGCCAAGAAGCTCGTCGAGGACGGCCACCACGGCGGCAAGGGGTCAGAAGCCCACGCCGCGACGGTGATCGGCGACACGGTCGGCGACCCGTTCAAGGACACCGCCGGTCCGGCCATCAACCCGCTGATCAAGGTGATGAACCTGGTCTCGCTGCTCGTCGCCACCAGCGTGGTGCGCTACAGCCACAACCTCGGGCTGCGGGCGGGAGTCGCGCTCGTGGCCGTGGCCATCGTGGTCGGCGCGATCGTGGTGTCCAAGCGGCGTTCCACCAGCCTCACCGCGGGCGGTGCCACGGATCAGACACCGGCCGACAAGGTCACCGCCTGAACGCAGTCAGCGCGTTAGCCGGGCGGCAGACCATCAGCCGATGGCCTGCCGCCCGGCTGGGCTGCGGGCGCGATCACGGCAGCGGCCGGCCTGGAGCCGGGCCGGGGAGTCGGCCGGGCGCGCCGTACCGGACGATGGAACCATGCGCGATGGCCACACCCTGATCGTGATGCGACACGCCAAGGCTGGTGAGCTACCCGGCGGGCCGGACTTCGAGCGGGCGCTGCGGCCGCGAGGCGAGCGCGACAGCGCCGCGGCTGGTCGCTGGCTCGCGAGCCGCGGACTCTCCCCGGACCTGGTGCTCTGCTCGGCGGCCAGGCGGACCCGGCAGACCTGGCGGCGGCTGTCCAGGGAGCTGGCTGGCGAGCCAGAATTCGCCGCTGAGCGAGCCCTCTATCAGGCCGACAGCGATGACCTGGCCGAGATCATCCGGCAGACGAGCGACCAGGTCACCACGTTGCTGTACGTCGGGCACAATCCCGCGGCGGCTGGACTCGTCGCGCTCCTGACCGGGACCGAGCCGGACTTTCCGACCGCCGCAATCGCGGTCATCGCCATCGCAGCCGACTGGTCAGGCGCGGCACCGGGAACCGGCAGGCTGGTCGGCTCCTGGACGCCAAGGATGGCACCCTAGGCCTAGGGCTGGGTGGCTCAGTCACCCCCGCGGCGCGTGGCCGGGCCGCCGGACACCAGCAGCTGGTCCTCCGCGTCCGCGGACTCCACATCATCACGACTGATGCCGAGTAGATACAAGATCGCGTCTAGGTGCGGCACGCTCAGCGAGGTGTCGGCGGCGTCCCGGACGGCTGGTTTGGCGTTGAACGCGATGCCGAGCCCCGCCGCCGAGATCATATCCAGGTCGTTGGCGCCGTCACCGACGGCCACCGTCTGGCTCAGCGGGACACCGGCCGCCGCGGCGAACCGCCGGAGCGCGCGCTCCTTTCCCGGCCGGTCCACGAGTTGCCCGATCACCCGGCCGGTCAGCTTCCCGTGCGCGATCTCCAGGGTGTTCGCCTCGGCGAAGTCGAGCCCGAGTTCCAGCGTCAGCCAGTCAGTGATCTGCGTGAACCCGCCGCTCACCACGCCGCAGCGATAACCGAGCCGCTGCAGTGTGCGGATCAGCGTGCGGGCACCCGGCGCGAGCCTGGCGCCGGTGAGCACCTCGTCGATGACGGCCGCGTCCAGCCCGGCCAGCAGCGCAACCCTGCGGTGCAGGGATTCGGCGAAGTCGAGCTCGCCGCGCATGGCGGCGGCCGTCACCTCGCCAACCTCCGCCTCGCAGCCCGCGCGGGCCGCCAGTAGCTCGATCGCCTCGTCACGCAGCAGGGTCGAGTCGACGTCCATCACGACCAGCCGCATGGCGCGGCGGTGCAGGCCGCCGCGCTGCACAGCTACGTCGACGCCCAGCTCGGCCGCCTCCCTGGCCAGGTCGGTACGCAAGCCCACCGGGTCGGCGCCCGAGACGTCGAACTCGAGGCAGGTAACGGGACGGTTCGCGAGCCGCCCGATCCGGTCGATGTTCGCGCCGCTCGCCGCGATCCTGCCCGCGATGGCGGCTATTGCCGACGGCTGCAGCAGCCGGCCGAGGACAGTGACGTGCAGCTGGCCGCCAGGTCGCCGGGTCGGCTCGCGCGACCCCGTGGTGATCTCGGCCTCCATGCCCATGTCCGCCGCCAGGGCGGTGATCTGCTGATGGATCGCCGTCAGATCGGGTGCGCGCTCGGCGGCGAGCAGCACCCCGAGCACGAGGCGGCCGCGGATCACCACCTGCTCCACGTCGGCCACCGTCAGGTTGTGCCTGGCCAGGACGCTGAACAGCCGGGACGTCACGCCTGGCCGGTCACGGCCGGTCAGCGTCACCAGCAGCGTGATCTGCGGATCGGACATAGCGCCTCAACGCTATCGGTACCGCACCCACCGCCCGCGGGTCAGGGTGCGGCGCCGTGGCAGGTCAGGGCAGCAGCAGGTGGACGTCGCCGAACTCGTGCCAGCGATAACCGCGCTCGGCGGCGTCCTGGTAGCAGCGGCGCAGCAGCGTGTCGTCGGCGAACGCGGCGAGCATCCACAGGTGGGTGGACCTCGGCTCGTGCAGGCCGGTCAGCAGGCCGTCGATGACGGCTACCCCGGTCTGCCTCGTGACCACGTGCGACGTCCAGCCCGCCGCGGCGGCGACAGGCCCGGCGGCCGGCCCGGCTGTCGTCAGTACGGCAGCGCGCGCGATCGCGGTGTCGCGGGACAGCGCGGCGCTCTCCAGCGCGCGGACGACGGTGGTACCGGCCGCGATGACCCGGCCGCCGCTCTGCCTGGTGAGGTTCACCAGCCGCGCCGTCGTGGCCGGCACGTCGTACGACTCGGGATACGGATCCTCGCCGCCTTCGAGGGAGGAGACGCCCGTGTGCAGCGTGACCGGCGCGATGGTGACGCCGCGGCTGACCAGCCTGGTCACGATCTCGGGTGTGAACGGCCGTGCCGCGCCCGGCATCTCGGCGCTGCCCGGCCAGGTCGCGAAGACGGTCTGGTAGGCCTCGATGGGCCACGGCCTGCGCACGTATGAGTACCTGATGGGCTGTCCGTGACGGAGCAGGTAGGGCACGACGGCGGTGGACAGCCCGGCGTGCCAGAGCCGCTGGCTGAACCGGCGGTCCAGGGTCAGCACGGCGCCAGCCGGCAATTCGATGGCGAGCCCCGCCGCCCCGCCGCCGAACGGGACCGTGGCCTCCGCGCGGCCCGACCGCAGCTCGACCAGCCAGCCGCCCTCGGGCATGGCGGTGGAAAAGTGCACCGTCAGCTGTCCGCTCCCGGCGAGCTCGGCGGGTGCCGCGGTTACCGCGACGGCGGCAGGCAGGGTGGCCGAGTTGTTCACCACGAGCAGGTCGCCCGGCAGCAGCAGGCCGGGCAGCGCGTCGAAGCCGTGGTGGCTTATGTCGCCGGCCGCAGCCCGGCTGACCATGAGCCGGACATCCGCGCGGCTGGCGCCCCGCGCCTCGGGCGGCTCGTGCGCCTCCAGCTCGGGCCGCAGGGCCACGTCGAGCTCGGCCGGATCTGCCAGCTGGCCGAGCGCGAGCGCGGGCGTCATCGCGAGCGCGGGCGTCATCGCGGCACTCCGGCTGCGGCACCGCCGGCCGACGACCTGGCGGGCAGCAGCTCAGCCGCGCGGTACCGGCCGCTCGGCATGCGCTCGGTGACCAGCCGCAGGATGGCTGGCGTGACCGTCTCGGGCAGCGGCCGGTCGGAGATGTCCTCCCCCGGGTAGGCCTGCTGGTGCATCTGGGTGCGCAGATCGCCCGGGTCGACCCACCAGACCCGGACGGCAGGCTCTTCGGCGGCGAGGACGTGGCAGGCCTGCTCGAGCCCGGCCTTGGCCGCGCCGTAGCCGCCCCACCCGGCGTACGCCTCGACGGCGGCGTCGGAGGTGATGCTGAGCACGCCGCCGCCGAGCCTGCGCAGTCCGGGCAGCAGGAGCTGGGTCAGCGCTATCGGGGCGACGACGTTGACCGCAAAAGACGACAGCAGGTCAGCGGCCGGGTAATCGGCCAGGGCCGGCAGCGGGCTGACGCCGAGCGTCCCCGCGTTGTTCACGAGCAGGGAGGCGCCACCCAGATCGGCCGCGGCCGCGGCCAGATCCGCCCGGTGCGCCGGGTCGGTGATGTCGCCCGCGAGCGGTAGCACCAGGCCGCCGGGAAGCTCGTGGGTCGCGGACAAGTCCGCCGCGGCGGCTCGCAGCGCCGCGCCGTCGCGGGCGTCGATCACAAGGTGGTATCCGGCCGCGGCCAGCGCGGCGGACAAGGCGCGGCCGAGGCCGCGGGAGGCGCCGGTGACAATGGCTACTCGTGCAGTACTCATGCGTATGACCGTAGGCAGCCAGCTACCGCGCCGCATCGGCCGCGAGTCGGCCTGGCGCTGCGACCATGGTCCTAGGACCTGCGGCTGATCCGCCCCCGCAGCCGCGCCGGTACCGTCGGGGTATGGGTCAGCACGACCGTGGCGACAGCCAGCGCGCGGCGGACACCGCCGCGCCGCGGCAGGGTGCCGCCCAGGACGAGATCTTCCAGCACGTCAGCCAGGTGGTGCTGGCGGTATCCAGTCAGCTGTCGGTGCGGGACGTGCTGCAGATGATCGTTCGCTCGGCCCGGTCGCTAGCGGGAGCCCGGTACGCCGCGCTCGGCGTGCCCGACGACGCGGGCGGGTTCGCGGAGTTCCTTGTCGACGGTCTGACCGCGCGTGAGCAGGCAGCCATCGGTCCGCTGCCCCGCCAGCACGGCCTGCTCGGGGTCATGGTGCGCGAGGGGAAGCCGCTGCGGCTGGCCGACATTCGCGCCGATCCGCGCTTCTGGGGATGGCCGTCCGCGCACCCCGAGCTCACCGACGTGCTCGGCGTGCCGATCCGCGAGCGCGAGACGATCCTTGGCTTCATCTTCGCCGCCTGCAAGACCGAGCCCGGCGGGTTCACCGAGCGGGACGAGCGGCTCGTCAGCCTGTTCGCCGCGCACGCCGCGATCGCGCTGACGAATGCCCGACTGTACGAAAGAGGCCGGGAGCTGTCTGTGTTGCAGGAACGCGCCCGGCTGGCCAGGGACCTGCACGACGCGGTCTCGCAGAAGCTGTTCAGCGTGCGGGCCAAGGCGCGCGCCGCAGCCGTACTCGTCGGCCGTGATCCCGCGCGAGCCGTGGAGGAGATCGACAGCGTCGCGGCTCTGGCGGGCGAGGCGCACGCAGAGCTGCGCGCTGTCATCGACGGCCTCGCGCCGCCCGACCTGGCCGCTGGCGGCCTGGCCGGGTCCATCCGCGGCTACGCGGTGCTGGCCGGCCGCACGCACGGCGTCGATGTGGTCGTCCAGGCCGGAGACGTTCCCGCGCTCGATCCGCGACAGGAGACGGCGCTGTACCGGACCGCGCAAGAGGCCATCGGCAACGCGCTGCGGCACTCGGGCAGCCGCCAGGTCCGCGTCTGCCTGTACCGCCGCCGCAGCAGCGTGGTGCTTGAGGTGAGCGACTGTGGTACCGGCTTCGATCCGCACGCCCGGCCGGCCGGCCTCGGGCTGGCGTCGATGCGCGAGCGTGCCGCCTCGGTCGGTGGCCGACTCAGCATCGCCGCGACCCCCGGCGCTGGTACGCGCGTGCGGCTGAGCGTCCCGATCCGCTCGGCCACCGGCGCGGCAGCGCCCAGGCCTGGAGCAGTGGCAACGGACGGCCAGGCATGACCACCGGCACCGCACCGGGCAGCAGGCCCGCACCGGCGCGCGGCGACCGGCCGCCCATCACCGTGGTGATCGCCGACGACCATCCGGTGGTGCTGCAGGGTCTGGCCGTGCTGTTCGAGGTCCAGGACGACATCAGCCTCGTGGGCCAGGCCAGCGACGGCCCAGCCGCGGTTCGGCTGACCCGCGACCTCGACCCGGATGTCCTGCTGCTCGACCTGAAGCTGCCCGGCCTTGACGGCCTGGGGGTGCTGGCGCAGCTGCACGAGCGGGAGACCCGAACGAGGGTGCTGGTCCTCACCAGCGCTGGCGGGCCCAGCGGGCCAGGGCTGGCGCTGCAGGCCGGAGCCGCGGGGTTCCTGTACAAGGACGTAGACCCGGACGCGCTCGTGCGCGCCATCCGCTCGGTCTTCGACGGCAATACCGTGCTCGCGCCGGAGGCCGCCGGACTGGTCGCGGGCCGGCCGGGCGGGGACGTGCGCGGCATCGCCGCGCTGACCGGGCGCGAGCGCGAGGTGCTCGCGCTGCTGGCAGAAGGCAGGTCGAACCGGGAGATCGCCAGGTCGCTGCGGGTCACCGAGAAGACCGTCAAGACGCACGTGAGCTCCGTGCTCGCCAAGCTCGGCGTCGCCGACCGGACTCAGGCGGCGCTGCTGGCCGTGCGCCAGTCCGGGCTGGAGCGGTGACCCGGGCACCCGGCAGCAGCGACCGACGCGACGGTGCCGTGATGCCGTAAGTTCAAGGCAGACGGGCGGCGCGGAGGGAGCTGGATGGCGGCTGAGGTGCTCAGGCTGCGCGGGGTCGGCGTCCGATATGACAGGTCGATGCTGCTGCGCGATATCAACTGGACCGCGCACAGCGACGAGAGCTGGGTCATCATCGGCCCGAACGGCGCGGGCAAGACCACTCTGCTGCAGGTCGCGGCCACGCTGCTGATGCCGACGCACGGCACGGCCGAGATCCTCGGTGAGCCGCTGCAGCATGCGGATGTCGCCGACCTCCGGACCCGGATAGGCCTGTCGAGCACGGTGATCGCCGACCGGGTACCGCCGCAAGAGAAGGTGATCGACCTGGTGCTGACGGCTTCCTACGGCATCCTCGGCCGGGACACGGAGGACTACGACTCCGACGACGTCACCAGGGCCGTCGAACTGCTGGACGCCCTCGGGTGCGCGCACCTGATCCGGCGGCGGTTCGTCTCGCTGTCGGAGGGGGAGCGCAAGCGCGTGCAGATAGCCCGGTCCCTCATGGCCGACCCGGAACTGCTGCTCCTCGACGAGCCGGCCGCCGGGCTCGACCTGGGCGGCCGGGAGGAACTGCTGCGGCGCATCTCCGGGCTGCTGCTCGACCCGCGGTCACCCGTGATGGTCATGGTCACCCACCATGTAGAAGAGGTGGCCGAGGGCTTCACCCATGCGTTGCTGATGCGCAAGGGTGCGGTCGTCGCTGCCGGGGCGCTGCCGGACGTCTTCACCGAGCGCAATCTGTCCCGCACATTTGGCGTGCCGCTGAAGCTGGAGCGGCGGGCAACCCGCTGGTCCGCGCGGGTGGTGTCGTTTCCCTGAGGCGCCCCGGCCGCGGCCGGACGGGACCGTGAGACCTGCTCGCCGGCGTTCCTGCCTGACACGTCCGCTCATGCGCGCGGTTACGATCGTCGGCATGCGAGGAACTCGTGGGCCCTGCTGAGGCCCTCGCGATCCTCGGGGTTGGGGGGGCCGCCGGCGCGGTAAACGCGGTAGTCGGATCGGGCTCCCTCATCACGTTCCCGACGCTGCTGGCCTTCGGCTTCCCGCCGGTCGTCGCGAACGTGTCGAACAACGTGGGCCTGGTCCCCGGCAACGTCAGCGGCGCGATCGGATACCGGCGCGAACTGGCGGGCCAGCGGGCCAGGCTGGTCAGGCTCGGCGTGATCGCGGCTGCCGGATCGGCCGGCGGGGCGGCGGCGCTGCTGTCGCTGCCCGCGTCCTCATTCCAGGTCATCGTGCCGGTGCTCATCCTGATCGCGTGCGCGCTGGTGCTGGTACAGCCCTGGTTGAGCCGGTGGATCACGGCCTGGCGCGCTCGGCGAGACGGATCGGCCGGCGGCCGGGCGGCTGCTGGCTCGGGGGGGCGATCCCCCGAGCCCCCCGCGGAGGGCCGGGAACCACTCAGCCCCGTGCTCGGAGCTGGCATACTGACCTCGGCTGCTTACGGGGGGTACTTCGGCGCGGCGCAAGGCGTCCTGGTGATCGGGCTGCTCGGAACTTTCCTTGACGAGACCATGCAGCGCGTGAACGGCGCAAAGAACGTCCTGGTCGCCGTCGTCAACGGGGTCGCGGCGGTCGTGTACCTCATCTTCGCGCACGTCGCGTGGCCGGTCGTGCTGCTGATCGCGGCCGGGTCCACGGTCGGCGGCGCGCTGGGGGCGCGGTTCGGCAGGCGGCTGCCGCCGCTAGCACTGCGGATCTTCGTCGTGGTAATCGGCGTGGTCTCAGCGGTGAAGCTGCTGTTCTTCTGACCCGCGCGTGGGCGGAGGCTGGCTACGCCGCTGCGGCCCAGCAGGTACCCGGTGTGACGGCTCGGAAGCGGCGTGTGATGATGTCTTCGGGGGACCCAAAGTGATGAATCCGGGGGACCGGTCATCGAGCTCGTCCTGGCGTTGCCACTGCTTCGCCAGGACGAGCTTCATTGCAGGGACCGGGACCGGGGCCGGGGCCGGGTCTGCGGCCTGCCGCTCGCCGGATCCGGCCGGGACCGGGCGATGGCGTCGGTCATGCCGCGGTTGGCGAGCGCGTCGGCCCGCTCGTTGCCTGGGTCGCCGGCATGCCCCTTGACCCACAGCCACTGGATCTCGTGCCGGGCGGCCGCGGCATCGAGTCGCCGCCATAGGTCCTCGTTCTTGACCGGCTGCTTGCTGGCGGTCCGCCAGTTGTTGCGCTTCCAGTTCGCCAGCCAGCTCATGATGCCGGTGCGGACGTAGACGCTGTCGGTGTGCAGCCGTACGCGCGACGGTCTGGTCAGGCTCTCCAGCGCCTGGATGGCGGCCATCAGCTCCATCCGGTTATTGGTCGTCGGGGTCGCCTCGCCGCCGGACAGCTCCTTGACGTGACCGCCGTAGCTGAGCACCACGCCCCAGCCGCCCGGGCCAGGGTTGCCGCTGCACGCGCCGTCGGTGTAGATCTCCACAAGCCCCTGAGCCGGCGCTGCTGCCATAGCGGAAACCTATCGTGATCTTGCTCGGGCCGGGCACAGACACCCGCGCTGCTGGCCAGCGCCGTCCGGGCCCGGCTGGTCAGCACGCCGGCCACCGGGTCGTACCGGGTGCGGCCTGACTACCCGCTACCCGGCGGACGGAAGATCGCACGCTCCGACGTCGCACACTTCATCGCCGCCGCGCTCACCGAGGGCACGTGGATTGGCGGGCGCCCGGCACTCGCCTACTGACCGGGCGCACGCGACTCGCCATCGCTGCCGGACTGGCCGGCTATCAGGTCCCGGTACCAGCCGAATGACGCCTTCGGGGTGCGCCGCAGCGTGTCGTAGTCGACGTGCACGAGCCCGAAGCGCTGGTGGTACCCCTCCGCCCACTCGAAGTTGTCCAGCAGCGACCAGACCAGGTAGCCACGCACGTCCACCCCGGCGGCCATGGCATCCGCGACGGCGCGGATGTGCCCGTCGAGATAGCCGATGCGCTGCTGATCGTCGACCTGGCCGGTCGCGCCAGGCTCGTCGGCGAAGGAGCAGCCGTTCTCGGTGATGTACACCGGCGGCAGGCGGTCACCGTACCGACCGGCGAGGGTCGTGAGCAATTCCGTCAGCCCGGCGGGCACGACCGGATTGTGGAACGCCGTCACCGGGTAGCCGGTGATGGGCTGCACCTGGAACGGCAGCGCGTCGTCCTGCGGGACGGATAGCCGCGTCGGCGCGTAGTAGTTGACGCCGAGCGCGTCGACCGACGCGGAGATGGTCGCGAGGTCGCCGTCGCGCACGCAGTCGAGCCCGGCCGGGCCGACGCCGAATGGGGCCAGGTCGGGGTAGCCGCCGAGCAGCAGCGGATCGGTGTACAGCCGGTTGTGCAGCGTGTCGTAGGCGGCCGCGGCGGCGACATCGGCCGGGCTGTCGCTCGCCGCCCACGCAGGGGCATAGTTGTTCGCGATGGCGACCTCGCGCACGTCCGCTGCCCGCAGCGCCGCCGTGGCCAGGCCGTGCCCGAGCAGCTGGTGATGCGCGGTCGGCAGCGCGCCGAGCAGCAGCGTCCGTCCAGGTGCGTGCACGCCGAGCGCGTAGCCAAGCGCGGTCACCACGAACGGCTCGTTGAGGGTGATCCAGCGCGGAACACGGTCGGCCAGCCGGTCCGCCGCAAGGCCGGCGTATTCAGCGAACCGATAGGCCGTGTCCCGCGCCAGCCAGCCACCCGCGTCCTCCAGTGGCTGCGGCAGGTCCCAGTGAAAGAGCGTCGGCATCGGCGTGATGCCGTTCGCGACGAGGCTGTCGACGAGCCGGTCGTAGAAATCGAGCCCGGCCGCATTAACAGGGCCCGATCCTGTCGGCTGAATGCGCGGCCACGCGAGCGAGAACCGGTAGGTGTCGATGCCGAGGCCGGCCATCAGCGCCACGTCCTCCGGCCAGCGGTGGTAGTGATCGTCCGCTACGTCGCCGGTCTGGCCGTCCCTGATGGCGCCGGGGCGCCGGCAGAAGGTGTCCCAGACGGAGGCGCCGCGGCCGTCCTCGGCGACCGCGCCCTCGATCTGGTAGGCGGCTGTCGCGACGCCCCAGCTGAAGCCACGGGGGAACTGCGGGAAGTCGAGATCGCTCACGAACCCGATCGTAACGGGCAGGCCAGGTGCGGTCGCGCGCTACTCCGACCGCAAGATGCGGGCCGCTGATCGGCTACCACGCTCAGGCTCGGCGCGCTCACGTACAGGTTCCAGGCGGTCATGCTGCCGGACGTGCTGCCCCCGGGCCACGAGGATCCGCCGGCTGACCCAGCTCGCCAGCGGTCACCGGCGTGAGGAAGTGGTACAGGATAGCTAGGTGCGGATAAACCTCTGTGGTACCCGCGGGTCAACCCCGGCACCCGGCCGCGACTTCGTCCGGTACGGCGGTCACACCTCCTGCGTGGCTATCACGCCGGACGGCGCGGCGGCTCCCGAGCTGCTGCTGGACGCTGGCACCGGCATCAGGCAGGTCACCGCGCTGCTCGCCGACCGGGCGTTCCTGGGCACCATCGCGCTGACGCACCTGCACTGGGACCACATGCAGGGACTCCCGTTCTTCGCGGCCGGTGACCGCGATGACGCGCGGGTGCGGCTGCTGCTGCCCGCCTCTGGTGCGGGGTCGGACCCGGTGGCCTCTCTGGAGCGGACGATGTCGCCGCCTACCTTCCCCATCACACCCCGGCAGCTGCGCGGCGACTGGACGTTCGGCGGGCTGGCGCCCGGCTCGACCGGGCTCGGGCCGCTCACCCTGCTAGCCAGGCAGATTCCGCACAAGGGCGGCCGGACGTTCGGTTACCGGGTCAGCGACGGGCACGCGGCGATTGCCTATCTGCCCGATCACGATCCGGCCGAGCTTGGGCCGGGTCCCGACGGCCTCGGCGTCTACCACGACACGGCCCTCGAACTGGCGGACGGGGTGGACGTGCTCATGCACGACTCGTTCTGGTACGCGGACGAATTTGACCCGGCGCGAACCTTCGGCCACGCTGCCGCCGAGTATGCGATCGGCCTGGCCGCGGCGGCCGGGGCCAGCCGGGTGCTGCTGCTGCACCACCGGCCCGACCGGACCGACACCGACCTGGACAAGCTCGCCGCCAGACTGCCTGGCAGCCAGGTGCCGGCTACCCTCGCCGCAGACGGCGAGGTGCTCCGGTTGTGAGCCAGCCCGATGCGGTCGTCGTCGGCTCTGGGCCCAACGGCCTCGCCGCGGCGCTGACGCTGGCTGGTGCCGGGCTGCGGGTCCAGGTCTTCGAGGGCGCGTCCGAGCCCGGCGGTGGCTGCCGGACGGCCGAGTTGACGCTGCCCGGCTTCGCGCACGACGTGTGCTCCGCCGTGCACCCGCTCGCGGCCGCGTCCCCGTTTCTGCGCTCGCTTCGCCTGGCTGAGCGCGGCGTGCGGCTACTGGTGCCCAAGGTGGCGGCCGCCCACCCGCTTGACGGCGGCCGGGCCGCAGCCGTCAGCGGCTCGGTGGCCGAGACGGCTGGCCGGCTCGGCCCGGACGGCCGGGCCTACCGGCGCCTGATGGAGCCGCTGGTGCGAGACAGCGATGCGGTGCTGGCGCTGGCGCTCGGGCCGCTGCGGTCGATGCCTCGCCAGCCAGGCCGGGCTGCCCGGTTCGGCGTGGAAGGGCTGCTGCCCGCCCGGCTACTGGCAGGCCGGCTGGCAACCGACGAGGGCCGAGCGCTGCTCGCTGGCATGGCCAGTCACTCGCTCCGGCCGCTGTCGGCGCCGCTGACGAGCGCGTTTGGCCTCACCTTCCTGGTGCTGGCACACGCTACCGGGTGGCCCGTCGTGGCCGGCGGCAGCGCCAGGCTCGTCGACGCGATGACCGCGGAGCTAGCCGATCGCGGTGGTGAGATCACCACCGGCGTCTGGATCGAGCGGCTGGATGAGCTGCCCGCGGCCAGGGCGGTGCTCCTCGACGTGACCCCGCGCCAGCTGTTGCGGCTGGCTGGCGATCGATTGCCTGCGGGTTACCGCCGGGCCATGGGCCGGTTCCGCTACGGTCCCGGCGTATGCAAGGTCGACTGGGCGCTGGACGGCCCCGTTCCCTGGACCAACGAAGCCTGTCGCGAGGCGGGCACGGTGCATCTCGGCGGAACCATCGCGGAGGTGTCGCGGATCGAGGCCGAGGTCAACGCGGGCCGGCACCCCGACCATCCGTTCTGCCTGGTCGCACAGCCGGGCGTGGTGGACCCGAGCAGGGCACCGGCTGGGCGGCAGACACTCTGGGCTTACTGCCACGTGCCGGCCGGCTCGGACGTGGACATGGCGGACCGGATCGAGGGGCAGGTCGAGCGGTTCGCGCCCGGATTCACAGACCGCGTCCTGGCTCGGTCCGTCCGCACGGCCGCCGGCCTGGAGCGCTATAACCCGAGCTACGTCGGCGGCGACATCGCGGCCGGTGCCGCGACGCTGCGGCAGACGCTGGGCCGGCCGGTGCTGCGGTGGAACCAGTACCGGACGCCGCTGCCTGGTGTCTACCTCTGCTCGGCGTCCACCCCGCCCGGCGGCGGCGTGCACGGGATGTGCGGCTTGTGGGCGGCGCGGACTGCGCTGCGGGACCTGCACGTCGAACCGGGCCTTGCGGGCTCCTAGTCCGGCGGTCCGGCGGTCCGGTGGCGTCCGAAGCGCTCATGCCGGTCGCTCGCGGGGGTAGAACGGGTACATGAAGAAGCTCATCGAGCTCATCGTGTGCGTGTTCCATCCCCTCGCGGTGATCCTCATCTGGATCGACCTGGCGACCCGGCGCGACATCGGCGGCCTGGCGAAGGTCGCCTGGGCGGTGTTCTGCCTGGTGCCGCTCGTTCCGTTCCTGTACGTGCTCACCGGCGGCGACTTGTGGTGATCGCGCGGACTGGTCTCGTTTCGCTCTAGTGGCGGGCGGGCCGGCCGTGGTAGGCAGCCAGCATGGACTTCGACATCCCCGCTGATCTGGCCGCCTACCTGGCGGAGCTCGACGAGTTCATCGAGGCCGAGATCAGGCCGCTGGAGCGCCAGGACGACAACATCCGGTTCTTCGACCACCGCCGCGAGGACGCGCGCACCGACTGGGATCGCGGCGGGCTGCCGAACCGCGAGTGGGAGGCGCTGCTCGCGGCGGCGCGGCGGCGTGCCGACGCCGCGGGGCACTACCGGTACGCGTTCCCGGCGAAGTACGGCGGCCGTGACGGCACCAACCTCGGCATGGCGGTCATCCGCGAGCACCTCGCCAGCAAGGGCCTCGGGCTGCACTGCGACCTGCAGAACGAGCACATGATCGTGGGCAACAACGTGGGCCTGCTGCTGATGCTGGAGTACGGCAGCGCGGCGCAGCAGGCCGAGTGGGTCGATGACCTCGCGGCGGGCCGCCGCGGCTTCGCCTTCGGCATCACCGAGCCGGCCCACGGCTCGGATGCGACGTACCTGGAGACGACCGCGGTGCGCGACGGCGACGACTGGGTCATCACCGGTGAGAAGACGTTCAACACCGGCGTGCACGTCGCCTCGCACGACCTGATCTTCGCGCGGACCGGCGGCCAGGCGGGTGCCGCTGACGGCATCACCGCGTTCCTCACCCCGGTCGCCTCGCCCGGCTTCACGGTCGAGGACTACCTGTGGACGTTCAACATGCCGACCGACCACGGGCACGTCCGCCTCGACGGGGTGCGGGTGCCCGCCGGCGCCGTGTTCGGCGGCGAGGGCCGCGGCCTGCAGGTCGTGCAGCACTTCTTCAACGAGAACCGGATCCGGCAAGCCGCGTCCAGTCTCGGCGCGGCGCAGTACTGCGTCACCGAGTCGGTCGCCTACGCGCTGGAGCGCAAGCCCTTCGGCAAGCCGCTCGCGGCCAATCAGGCGATCCAGTTCCCGCTGGTGGAACTGCAGACGCAGTGCGAGATGCTGCGCGCGCTGATCCAGAAGACGGCGTGGCTGATGGACCGGGACGGCCCGTTCTCGGTCTCCGACAAGGTGTCCATGTGCAACTACTGGGCCAACAGGCTGTGCTGCGAGGCGGCCGACCGCGCCATGCAGGTACACGGCGGACTCGGCTACTCGCGGCACAAGCCGTTCGAGCACATCTACCGGCATCACCGGCGCTACCGGATCACCGAGGGCGCCGAGGAGATCCAGATGCGCCGGGTCGCCGGGTACCTGTTCGGCTTCATGCACCAGCGGGCTCCGAAAGGCGTTTCCGAGGCATGACAGCTACATCCCTGGCGGGCGACCCCCCGGATCCCCGCGTTAGTGCCGCTCCAGTGGGGAACGGGCTGGCCCGGGCGCTCGGTCCGCTCGTCGGGCCGGTGTCGATCGAGGGAGTCACCCGGCTGTCCGGCGGCGCGTCGAGGGAGACGTGGGCGTTCGACGCGTTAGCCCCGGACGGCAGGCGGACCGAGCTGGTGCTGCGCCGGGACCCGCCCGGACGGCCGAGCGAGCCCGGCGCGACGGCGCGGGAGGCGGCCGCGATCCGCGCGGCAGCGACGGCGGGACTGGCGGCGCCTGACGTGCTGCTTGTCAGCGAGCACGGGGCGCACACGGGCGCGGCGGGGATGGTCATGCGCCGGGTGTCCGGCGAGACGATCGCTCGCCGGATCCTGCGCGACGGGCAGTACGCGGCAGCCCGGGCGGTGCTGGTGCGGCAGCTCGCCGAGTTCGCGGCCGGGCTGCACGCGCTGCCCGCGCCGGCCTTCTTCCCGCGGCCCGACCCGCTGGCGCAGCTGCGGGAGCAGCTCGATTCGTTCAGCCGGCCCAGCGAGGTGTTCGAGCTGGCGCTGGACTGGCTCGGTGCGAACCCCCCGCCTGCCCGCGAGCCAGTGCTGCTGCACGGGGACTTCCGGCTGGGCAACCTGGTCGTCGGGCAGGACGGATTGCGGGCCGTGCTGGACTGGGAGCTGACCCACGCCGGCAACCCGGCCGAGGACCTCGGCTGGCTGTGCGTCAAGGCGTGGCGATTCGGTGCGGCGCTGCCGGTCGCGGGCGTGGGCACGCGCGAGGACCTGCTCGCCGCCTACCGGGCGGCCGGCGGCGCGGACATCCCGCCGGCCGAGCTGCGCTGGTGGGAGATCCTCGGCACGCTGCGCTCTGGGGTGATCTGCCTCACCCAGGCCTGGGCGCACCTGTCCGGCGCCCACCGGTCGGTCGAACTCGCCGCGATCGGCCGCCGGGTCTGCGAGCAGGAGTGGGACCTGCTGCTGCTGCTGGATCCCGACTCGGCCGAGCGCGCGGCCAGGTCCCGGC
>JBOHCP010000009.1:0-21049 GCA_050698875.1 Streptosporangiaceae bacterium
GCGCACGATCGTGGCCAGCGGCGTCAACGCGAGGGCCGCCAGTCTGGCCGAGCTGGGCGGCGACCCGGCGGACTGGCTGAAGCGGATGAAGGAACTCCGCACGGACCCGGACCTGCGCGAGGCACAGGCGGCGCAGATGGCGAAGGTAGAGCGGGCCCTCATCGACGGGATTGCCGAGCGGCTCAGCGCCGATCCCGAGCAGGATCCCTATCCGGGGCTGCTCGCCGCCGTGGCGGCCGGGGTCTTCCGTTCCAGCCTGACCTTCTGGGCGGCTTGCGGCGGAACCGTGCCGCCCGGCCAGGTCGTGGACCTGGCATTCCAGGCGCTCGCGGACGGGCTGCCGGAGCGCTGCGCTTTGCGTCACGTCACCACGAGGCAGAACGGGAAGGACGACCACTGATGGCCCAAGCAAGTCGCGGACCGCAGCCGGGAGCGGCGGACATCACCGCCAACGGCGCGCAGCCCAGCCTGGGCCGCCGGAGCATCCTGCTCATCATCGGCGCGCTGATGCTCGGCATGCTGCTCGCCGCGCTCGACCAGACGATCGTTTCTACGGCGCTACCGACGATCGCCGGCGACCTCAAAGGGGGCTCCCACCTCGCGTGGGTGATCACCGCCTACCTCCTGGCCACCACGGTTTCCACCCCGCTGTGGGGCAAGCTCGGCGACCAGTACGGCCGCAAGATCTTCTTCCAGGCCTCGATCGTCATCTTCCTGGCTGGCTCGATCCTGTCCGGCATCAGCACTTCGATGATCGAGCTGATCGCATTCCGCGCGGTCCAGGGCCTGGGCAGCGGCGGGCTGATGGTCGGCGCGCAGGCGATCGTCGGCGACATCGTCTCGCCACGCGAGCGCGGCCGCTACGTCGGCCTGTTCGGCGCGGTCTTCGGCGTCTCCAGCGTTATCGGCCCGCTGCTTGGCGGCCTCATCACTGACAGCCTGTCCTGGCGCTGGATCTTCTACATCAACGTGCCCATCGGCATCGTGGCGCTGGCCGTCGTCGCCAGGCAGGTACCGGGCCGCCTGCGCCGGGTGCACCACGTGATCGACTACCTCGGCACAATCGTGCTGTCGCTGGCCGCCACCTCGCTGATCCTGCTGACCAGCCTGGGCGGCACCACCTACCCCTGGGCCTCTGCACCCATATACATCCTGGGCGCAGCCGGGGTGCTGTTGATCGGCCTGTTCATCCTCGTCGAGCGGCGCGCCGCAGAGCCGATCGTGCCGCTGCACCTATTCAGGCTGCGCACTTTCTCGGTGACCAGCGTGGCCGGGTTCATCGTGGGCTTCGCGATGTTCGGCGCGATCACCTACCTGCCCGCGTTCTTCCAGGTCGTCAGGGGCATCTCGCCGACCATTTCCGGGGTGTACCTGCTGCCGCTGATGGCCGGGCTGCTCACAGTCTCGATAGCGTCTGGGCAGATCATCTCCAGGACTGGCAAGTACCGGTTCTTCCCCATCGCCGGCGCCGCGGTGATGACCCTCGGCCTCTACCTGCTGTCGCTGATGGGCGTGGGCTCGTCCACCCTCACCGACGCGATCTACATGCTCGTGCTCGGCTTGGGCATCGGTGGAATCATGCAGGTGCTGGTGATCATTGTGCAGAACGGCGTTCCGCACAGCGAGCTCGGTGTTGCGACCTCCGGGAGCACATTCTTCCGCTCCATCGGCGGGTCGTTCGGAACGGCGATTTTCGGCGCGATCTTCTCCAACGTGCTGGTCGGCAACATCGCCAGCCACCTGCACGGGGTCGCCCTGCCGACCGGCTTCAGCAGCGCGGACATCACCCCGGCGACGCTGAGCCACCTGCCGGCCGCGGTGCACCACGGCTTGGTGGCTGGTTACGCCGCCTCGATTCAGACCGTGTTCCTCATCGCGGTACCGATCGCCGCGCTCGCCTTCCTGGCCACCTGGCTGATCCCGCAGGTGGAACTCCGGCGCTGGCCCGAGGCGCACCAGGCGGCGGCACCCGAGGCTGACATCGCCGCAACCGACGGGTCCATCGCGCCACAGGTGCTGCCAGGCCGCGCGGCCGCCGGGCACGCGCCCGCGCCGGCGGCGGGCACCCACGAGGCGCTTGACCCGCAGGAGGCCACCCGCGCCGATCCGTGACCATCACGGCCATCTCCCGGGGCGACAGGAGTCGTGGTCCTCGCGGGCCCGGACGAACTCGAATGCGAGGGCATGGCGACAGCACTGGCGGGAGACACCGGGCTAGGCGGCCAGGCGGCCATAACAGTTTTCGCCGCCTCTGCGATGAAGGTTGAGACAACAGCCGGGCGCCAGTTTCCGGGTACGACAGCCGCTCGCGGTCCGGCCGGCCCGGCGAGAACTCCGGTCCGATGGCGTCACCGGCATCCGCGGCGTCGGCGGGTTCGATGTTGTCTACGGTCATCGTCGGATCATGCTTCGTCCGCTCCGGCCAGATACCCGTGGCGCGTGCCGGGCCATAACAGGGGGCTGCTCTCGCGGCGGCGGCGGGCGGGCAGCCTGCCGCGACCCGACCACGTGAGCAGGCTACGTCGGTGCCGACGGATGCAGCGTGGGCGGCACCGGGCCGGTGTTCGCGGATCACGGCGACCGGTGTTCGCGCGCGTAGGCGTCGAGTCGCTTGAGCTCGTCGGCGTAAATGGCGCGCAGCACTCTCGGCGCGAACATCCGCTCGAACAGGCCGCCGATGCCGCCTGTGCGATCCCAGGCGGTGGAGATCTGGACGAGCGACGCGCCGCCTCGCTGAGAGACCGTGAACGTAGTAACCGCGCTTGAGTTCATGTCGGACTCGGTGAGGACCGTGCCCGGTTCGGGCTCGGCGACCTGCATATGGCACTCGCGAGTGCGCCCGCCGGCCGTCAGCTTGAAGCGCGTAACCGTGCCGGCCCCGACACCACCGGACTCCACCTGGAAGTCCGAGAACGCTGGGGGCAGAAAATGCGGATGATGGTCGCGCATGTCTGCGAGGTAGCGGTAGACCGTGTCCGCTGGCGCGTCCACCGTGGCATCAGCTGAAACCACATTTCTTGCCATGCAGGCCTGTCTATCACGACCGCAAGACGGACTCACATAACCGCCAGGCCGGTTCGGGTGCCACCGCGGGACGGCAGTCATCGGTGTCACCGTAATGGTGGCTTCCACTGGCGATGTGAGGCTGTCGATGGTGTGGAGCAACACCTGCCGTCCCTGCAACTGACGGCGGGACATCCGTTCTGCCTGTTCCGTTGAGTAACCGACCGGAGGCCCGCGCCTCCCGGCGAGATGCCGCGGGAGGATATGAGGCCACTCGGCCTCACGCAGGCTGAACTGGCATGCGTCGCACGCTGGCCAGGTGATCGTCCCGCCCCGGCGGAAGGCGGTACGCAGGCTCAGTCGGCGAGCACCGCGTCGTCAGCAGTGTCCGCGAAGTCGGCAGTGTCCGCGAAGTCGGCAGTGTCCGCGAAGTCGGCAGTGTCCGCTCGAGGGGACAGTGCGAGCATGGTGGCGATCGCGGCGGCGGGGAATCCGACGATCAGACCGCCATCGGCAGCGGGTCGGCAGTACCGCGGAGGCCTGGCTGCCCCGTGGCGGGCCGGCGCTCTTGCGCTCGTGCCGCGCACCGAGCGGCGCTCACGCGACCGCCTCGGCCGGGGCGTCAGTCGTCACCGCCGCCGCGGCGTGCGCCGTGATCTGTCTTGTGACAAAGATCCCGCGCCATGAGCTGACCGCGAGGATCCTGCTGCCGCAGTCAACTCGGGCAACGCCGGCAAGTACATGTCGATGCACAGCGGTCCGGAGATCGACATGGTGCCGATCAGCGCGACGAGCCGCCATCCGGTGGGCACTGGCCGGCTTTGTCACGATCGTGACAACAGGCCCGCGAGCGGCACATTCTCGCGCGTCAGGAGGGCGCCAGGGTCACCGTCGCCGAGCGAGACCTCGCCGATAACCCGACCAGAGGAGCAGCTCGCCCGCGACCTGGTGGAGCGGGCCCGAGCGAAGGGCGTGGAACTGGTCGGCCGGCGCGGGCTACTGGTCCCGGCAGACCAAGACGGTGCTGGAGACCGCCCAGGAGGCGGATGTCTGAGACCCGGGTTATGACAGCACGACCCGGTTGGCCGCCCGGCGGCACTTCCCGCAACGGCACGCGGACGACGACGGTGCAGACCGAGATCGGCCGATGGAGATTGACGTGCCTCGCGACCGCCATGGGTCGTTTGACACGCAGGTGGTGCGCAAGTGGCAGCTTCGGCGCTCACGGCCAGTTCAGCGACAACGAATTCGTCAGCCTCGCGCACGCCGCGCTGGTCCCCTGACCAGCGAGCATCGGTCAGCCCGGCTGCAGCGCCTGGCAGGCGATCTCGAGCGGGTGCAGCGCTGCCCGCCCGGTGCCGTGCCGGATCTGCTGGCGGCACGAGACGCCGGTCGCCGCGATGACCGTCTGCTCCGGTTCCGCCCGGACGGCCGGGAAGAGCCGCAACTCGCCGATCTTCATCGACAGGTCGTAGTGCTCCGCCTCGTACCCGAACGAGCCGGCCATGCCGCAGCACCCGGCGTCCAGCTCGATGACCTCAGCGCCGGGGATGCTGCGCAGCAGCGCGACCGTCGCCGCGGTTCCGGCCAGCGCCTTCTGGTGGCAGTGACCGTGGAACAGAATGCGCCGGCCGCTGAACCGGTTCGCAGCCGGCATGCTGAGCCGGCCATCGGCAATGGCCTCGAGCAGCAGTTCCTCGGGCAGCCGGGTCGCGGCGGCCACGGCTCGCGCGCCAGCGTCGCCGGGGAGCAGCGTCAGGTACTCATCGCGCAGCGTCAGCAGGCAGGACGGCTCTACCCCGACGATCGGCACACCGCGGGCGGCGCGCTCGCCCAGGCGGCCCGTCATATCGGCCGCTTGCCGCCGCGCGCGGTCGATCAGGCCCTTGGACAGGCTGGCCCGACCGCAGCAGCCCGCATCGGCAAGGCTGATCCGCCACCCGGTGCGCCGCAGCAGTTCGATGGCTGCCCGGCCGACCGCCACGTCGGTGAACGTGGTGAAGGAGTCGGCCAGGAAGACCAGTTCCCCGGCCGACGCCGCCTCGGTTTCCCGGCGCGGCAGCCGGCGGAACCAGCTGCGCAGATTCTGCCGCTCGAATCTGGGCAGCGGCCTGGCCGCCGTCACTCCGAGCCAGCGCTGAGCGGCGGCCCTCGCCGGGCGCCAGCCGGCGAGCGCGTTCGCGACCGGATAGCTTGCCGAACCGAGCCGGTTCAGCGTCCGGATCGAGCCGAACGCCCGCGACCGCATGGGCACGCCGTGCTGCTCGTGGTAGGCAGCCAGCGCCTCGGTTTTCAGGGCGGCCATGTCCACCCCGAGCGGGCACTCGCTCTTGCACGCCTTGCACTCCAGGCACAAGTCGAGGATGCCGTGCAGCCGGTCGTCGCCGAGCGCGGCGCGCGGGTCGGGCATGGACAGCGCGTGCAGCAGCGCGTTGGCGCGGCCCCTCGTGGAGTGCTCCTCGTCCCTGGTTGCCATATACGACGGGCACATCACTCCGGCTGATTCCTTGCGGCACAGCCCGATGTTCATGCACCGGTCCGCGGCCGCGCGGATACCGCCCACCGCATCGAAGCTGAGTTGTGTTCGGAACGACCAAGCGCCCGGGGTCGCGGCGTCGCGCAGGTGCGCGGTCATCGCCGGGCCATCGACGATCTTGCCGGGGTTCATCCGGTTCGCCGGGTCGAAGAGCCGCTTGGTCTCCTGCATGGCCGCATACAGCTGGTCGCCGAAGATTTTCCGGTTGAACTCGCTTCTGGCCAGGCCGTCCCCGTGCTCGCTGGAGTTGACGCCACCGTACTCGAGCACCAGATCACGCACCTGCTCGGCGACCGCGCGCATTATCTGCGCCTGGCCCGGCACGGCGAGGTCGACAAACGGGCGGACGTGCAGGCAACCGACCGAGCAGTGACCATAGAACCCGGCGGTCAGCCCGTGAGCGTCCAGGATCTGCCGGAACCTGGCGGTGTAGGACGCCAGCTTGGCCGGCTCGACAGCGGTGTCCTCGACGAAGGCCAGCGGCCGGCGGGTGCCCGTGCTGGCCGCCATGAGCAGGCCGAGCCCCGACTCGCGCACCTTGAGCAGCGCGGCCTGGTCGGCCGGGGCGACCGCGCGGAGCGTGTGGTAGCCGTGCCCGTGCGCCAGCCAGCGCGCGGCGAGCCGGTCGAGCCCGGCGATCGCCTCGTTCTGCGTGTCGCCGAAGAAGGTCACGAACAGCAGGGCCTCCGGGTCGCCCTGCAGGATGGACCCGAGTGAGGCGTACTCGAGCTTGCGCCGGGACAGGTCGAGTATCGTCCGGTCGAGCAGTTCGACAGCTGCGGGCTCGCCGGCCAGCGCGTCCTGCGTCGCCTCGATCGCCGCCTGCACGGAGCGGAAGTGTCCTACGGCGATGACCCGGTGCCGTGGGGCAGGTACGAGCCCGACCGTCGCCTCGACGACGATTGCCAGCGTGCCCTCCGAGCCAACGATGATCTTCGATAGATCCAGCTCAGGCGATGCGGCAAGCCGGTCCAGCCGGTAGCCGCCTGCCTGCCGCCAGAACTTCGGGTAGCCGGTGGCGATCGCGTCCCGGTGCTCGCGCAGCAGGTCAGGCAGTGCCCGGCAGATCGCTCCGTCCAGCGTCGGTGCGGCGGCGCGGCGGCGCACCTGGTCCGCGGCCAGCGGGCCGAACACCGACGTGCTCCCGTCGGACAGCACGACGTCCAGGCTCTGCACGTGGTCGATCGTCATGCCGTAGCGGACGGACTGACTGCCCGCGGAGTTGTTGCCGATCATCCCGCCGAGCGTCGCGCGGTTCCGGGTGGACGTGTCCGGCCCGAACGCCAGTCCATGGCGGGCAGCGGCGAGATTGAGCTGCTCTTGCACCACTCCTGGCTGGACCCTGGCCACCCGCTGGTCAGCGTCGATCTCGATGATTGCGTTCATGTGCCGGGACAGGTCCGCCACGAGAGCGTGGCCCACCGCCTGCCCGGCCAGGCTGGTCCCGGCACCGCGCGGCAGCACGGGGACGCCAAATTCGGCTGCGGTCGCCACCACGGCGGCCACGTCGGCGGCGTCTCGGGGGAAAACGACCCCGATCGGCTCGATCGCGTACATACTCGCGTCGCGGGAGAACAAGCTCCTGCTGTAAGAGTCGAACCGGACCTCACCGCCGACCGTGCGGCGCAGCGCGCGGGCGAGTTCGCCAGCGCCGGAGTCACGGGGAGAGGACATGACCATGGCGTATCAGAGCGGCCGTCACTTCCTCCAGATCCCCGGGCCCACCAACGTACCTGACCGCGTGCTGCGCGCGATGGCGGCGCCGACCATCGACCACCGCGGTCCCGAGTTCGCCGCACTGGCCCGGCAGGTGCTGGCGGGCGTCGCGCGCCTCGCCGGCACCGCCGGACCGGTCGCGCTGTATCCCAGTTCGGGCACCGGCGCATGGGAGGCCGCGCTGGTGAACACCTTGTCGCCGGGAGACCGGGTGCTGGCCTTCGAGACCGGGCACTTCGCAGCCTTGTGGGCACAGATGGCCGGCAGGCTGGGCCTGCAGGTCGATCTCGTGCCGGGCGACTGGCGCCGGGGGGTGCGGGCCGACCAGGTGCACGACAAGCTGGCCGCGGACCACGGTCATCAGATCAAGGCCGTCACGATCGTCCAGAACGAGACGTCCACGGGCTGCGCCAGCCGCATCCCGCCGATCCGGGCGGCCATCGACGCGGCCGGGCATCCCGCGCTGCTGCTCGTCGACACGATCAGCTCCCTCGGCTCCATCGACTATCGGCACGACGAGTGGGGCGTCGACGTCACCATCTGGTGCTCGCAGAAGGGCATGATGTTGCCCCCTGGCCTCGGCCTGAATGCGATCAGCGAGAAGGCACTCGCCGCGGCGCGGCATGCCCTCCTCGCGCGCAGCTACTTCGACTGGCAGCCGGTCATCGCGGCGGCGCAGACCGGCCTGTTCCCCTACACCCCGGCCACCAACCTGCTGCTCGGTCTCCGGGAGGCGCTGGTCATGTTCGAGGAGGAGGGGCTTGCCGCCGTGTGCGCCCGGCACGCCCGGCACGCAGAGGCCACCCGCCGGGCGGTCCGCGGCTGGGGCCTGGACATCGTGTGCGCCGAGCCGGACGACTACTCCAGCACGCTCACCGCGGTGATCCTCCCGGACGGGCACCACGCGGACCGGCTGCGCGAGCTGATCCTGGACCGGTACAACATGTCGCTCGGTGCGGGCCTTGGCCGCCTGGCCGGGCGCGTGTTCCGCATCGGTCACCTGGGTGACCTGTCTGATCTGTCGCTGGCAGGCGCGCTGTGCGGGGTGCAGATGGGACTCTGTACGGCCGGGGTGCCGATCGCCGGCGACGGCGTCTCTCGCGCGCTTGAGTACCTCGGCTCGAGCTAGCATGACGGCGAATCGGCGTCAGCCCGGATGATGCCGCGCACGATGCGGCGTGTCAGCAGGTCATCGGGGGTAAGCCGGAGCAGGCCGGCCACGGCGGGAATGTCAGCGTCGCTGAGCTTGAGGATCGCGGCGGCGAGTTCCGGCGCGGTCACCGCGAGGTAGGCGTCCTCGGCGATCCACAGGTGATCGGGCGAAGCCAGCGCGAGTGCGCCGCCTGATACGCCTTCGCCGATGACCACGGAGGTGATCGGCACCTGGCTCGCTGCGATGGCAACGAGCAACTCCGCGATGGCCGGGCCCAGGCCGGCCGCCTCGTCGGCTGGCGCAGCCGCGGCCCCTGGCGTGTCGATCAGCGTGAGTACCGGCACCCCGAGCCGGTCCGCGAGGCTTATCAGCCGGGTGGCGGTGCGGAATCCGGCCGCCGTGACGCGGGTGCCGGTCTCCGCGGCATATCCGATCGTGCCGCCGCGGTGACTCCCGAACCCGCACCGCACGCCACTGTCCAGGCCACCGCAGCGATCGCCGCGGATCTGCACCGTCTCGTCGAAGTACCGATCCAGCCACCGGTCCGCACGCGCCCTGTCCGGACTGCGCGCAGCCTGAACCTGCGCCCACGCACTGGCCGGCGCCCTAGGCTGCCCGCTCCGCCCGCCCGCCGCGGGCGGCCAGTCCGGTACCGGCGCCCGATGCTCGCGGCCATCGCGCGAGCGCGGTGACAGCAGCCGGATGGCAGCCGCCACGATGGCGCGCAGTTCGGCAGCCGGCGCTAGCACGTCCAGCAAGCCGCGTGCCCACTGTCCCTCGGCCAGGTACTGGTCCGCGGCTGGGCCAGCGCCCGCCGGCCGGGTCCGGGATCCGGAGAAGCTCACCCTGGCTCCTGGCACGCTGATGAGCAGGTCGGCGCTGGCCACCAGAGATGACCAGATTCCGCCGGTCGTGGGGTCGGACGCGATCGCGATGTGCGGGACGCCTGCCCGCCTGGCCCCGGCAATCGCCGCGGCCATCACCTGCATCTGGATGAGAGAGCTCGTGCCCTCCTGCATCCGCGAGCCACCGGTGGCGGCGACGGTGACCACCGGCACGCGCTCGACGACGGCGACCGAGAACGCATCAGCGATCCTGGCACCCTCGGCGACGCCGACGGAGCCGCCAAGGAACTCAAAGTCGAAACCAACCAGGACGCACCGCTGGCCGGCCACTGTCGCCAGGCCCGTGGTCACCGCGTGCCGGGCACCGGTCACCTGCCGCGCGGCGGCGATCTGCTCGGCATACCCTGGCCAGCCACTGGGGTCGGGAGTCTCGATCTGGTCGCCGAACCGGTCGATGCTGTCGCTGTCGGCGATGTGCAGGTACAGCGGCTGTGAGTCGAACCGGGCGGCGGGCTCCGCCAAGTCAGGGGCCATCAGCCTGCGCGGGCCCCAGCAGAGCCGCTCGCACCTCACCCGTGTGCTGGCCGAGCGTCGGCGGCGGCAGCCCGGGCGCGATCGCAGTGCGGCTGAACTGCAGCGGGTTCCCCGGCAGCCGGATGCGGCCAAGCCGCGCGTGGTCCACCTCCCAGACCAGGTTCTGCGCCTGTAGCTGGGCGCTGCTGTACACCCGGTCAAGGCTCTTCAGCTCGCCGGCCGGCACACCCGCCTGGTGCAGGTCCGCCAGCCAGTCCGCGACGCTGCGGCGGCCGAACCCGGAGTTGATGATCTCGGTGAGCTCGGCCACGTTGGCGAGTCTCGCCGCGTTCGAGCTGAACCTCTCATCGGCGGCAGCGAGCCCGGCAAGCGGCGCGAACCGGCGCCAGATGTCGTCGTTGCCGACCGCGATGACTACCGGACCGTCGGCCGCGTCGAACACGCCATACGGAGCCACGGTCGGATGGTGGTTGCCCGACAGCCCGGGCACGTCTCCGGCGATCAGATACCTGGTCGCCTGGAAGGTATGAATCCCGACCTGACCGGCGAGCAATGACGTGGCGACCCGCTGCCCGACCCCGCTCCGCCCCCGTTCCACCAGCGCAGCAAGCACCCCGACGACGCCGAAGAGCCCGGCGCTGATGTCCGCGATCGGGACGCCAACCTTGACCGGCGCGCCGCCCGCGGCGCCGGTCACGCTCATCAGACCGCCCTCGGCCTGCAGGATCTGGTCGTAGCCGACCCGGTCACTATCCGGCCCGACGTCGCCGAAGCCGCTGATCGCGAGCCGGATCAGGCGCGGGTTCAGCTCGGCCAGCCGGTCATCACCGAGCCCGAGCCGGTCCATCACCCCCGGCCGAAAGTTCTCGATCAGGACGTCAGCCCACCGCACGAGCGCTTCGGTGAACCCGCGTTCCGCGCCATCCTTCAGGTCGACAGCGGCGCTGCGCTTGCCGCGGTTGACCGACAGGAAGTAGGTGCTCTCGGGCCCCTCACCGGTCGGCATGAACGGCGGGCCCCAGGTCCTGGTGTCATCACCGGCGCCGGGCCGCTCCACCTTGATGACCTCGGCACCCAGGTCGGCCAGCAGCATTGCCGCATACGGCCCCGCAAGCACCCGGGCGAGGTCGAGCACGTGCACGCCTGCCAGCGGGCCGACAGGCTGCGTCGGTGGCATCGCATCCCTTTCTGCCCGGCCGCCGCCCGCCCGGGGCGGGCGGGCGGCGTACCAGCGACTGGCTAGGGCGTTGCCGCGCCGAGCGCGGCCGCCGACATCACGTAGACCTGCTGCTCGGTGCCGGACGTACTGACCTGGAAGGCCCCATAGGGCCCGAATGTGTTGTTGTACTTGTTGTAATCGAGGTCACCGCTGGCGCCCTCATAGTTGATCTTCTTGCCCGCGTTGATCAGATTCAGGCAGGACTTGTAGGTGTAACAGGCCGTGCCCGGCGGGTTCGTCACCTTGGCCATGTCGTGCGCGACCGTCTTCCCGTCGGTCGTCTTGGCGTAGTCATCGGCCAGCGCCAGCGAGATGACCGAGTCGTAGGCGTAGTTGGCGTTCGCCAGCGGGCCCGCGGCCTGCTGGCTCGGGTACAGCGAGTTGAACAGGCTGATGAACGCCGTGTTGGCCGCGCCGGTGACCGACGTGCCGAACACCGAGGTCAGCACCGCGTGGGCGGTCGGGGTGCCGATCGCGGTGATGAAGTCGCTGCCACTGGTCACATCCGTGCCGATCCACGGGATGCTCGCGCCGCCTAGCTGGCTGAACTCACGGAACAGCACCGCGGCGGTCGGCGGGTCCTCCTGGGTGAAGATGACCTGCGGGTTCGCTGCGATCGCTTGCTGCACCTGGCTCAGGTACGACGTCTGGTCGGGGGTGACGATGATGGTCTTCAGGATCGTGCCGCCGAGCTTGGTGAACGTCGTCGAGACCGGCTTGAGGAAGGTCTGCGCGGCGGGGTCGGAATAGAACAGCATGACGGCCTTCGTGTAGCCCTTGGTGTGGGCGTAGAGCGCCATCGCCACGCCGAGCTGGGAGTCCGACGGGCTGTCCCGGAAGAAGTACGGATCGGCCTGGTGGTCGCGTGCGGTGTCGCCGCCCTGGAACTCATCGACGATGTGGTTGGCGTCCAGGATCGGCTCCACGCCGTTGATCTCCTGCGTCTCCGGCCCGATCACCCCGCTGATGTGCTTGGTCAGCATCTGATTCACCGCGGTGACGCCGTCTGCGACGTCGCAGCCGGTATCCCCCGTCACGAGCTGAACCTTCTGGCCGAGCACGCCGCCAGCCGCGTTGATCTCGGACTGGGCGACCTTCGAGCCCTGCAACATCGCCTGCCCGAGGCTCGCCAGCCGTCCGGTGAAGCAGGACAGCACGCCGTAGGTGACCGGGCCCGACGCGCCCGATCCGCCGTTGCCTGACGATGCGCAGGCGGCAAGCAATGCAGCCGCCGCGCACGAGCCGACGGCCTTCAAGATCATGCCATGTTTCACGGTGGTTCTCCTTCCACCTGTCAGTTCATTCGGCCGACGTACAGCTCCACAACGTTCTCGTCGTGCAGCAGATCCACTGCGGGACCGTCGAGCCTGTTGCGCCCGAGCACGAGGATGTAGCCCCAGTGCGCGTGGCGAAGCGTGAGCCGGGTGTTCTGCTCGACCACGCAGACTCCGACTCCGGTAGCGGCGATCTTCTCTATCTGCTCCCACAGGGCGCCCTGGAGCAGCGGTGCCAGGCCGGCGCTCGGCTCGTCAAGCAGCATCACGGCCGGCTGGAGCATGAGCGCCCTGGCCAGGGCGAGCATGCCGCGCTGACCGCCGCTGAGCATGGCCGCCCGGCGGCGCAGCGCGGTGCGCAGGTCAGGAAACAGCTCGCCGAGTTCTTCGATCCGCGCGGACACGCCGCGCCGGCGCGTGTACGCGCCCATTTCCAGATTCTCGCGCACGGTGAGATCCGGAAAGATGTTGGCGACCTGCGGGACATAGCCGAGGCCGCGCCTGACTAGCTTCTCCGGTGCCAGGTTGGTCGTCCTGGCGCCGGAGACGAAGACGTCGCCTGACGACACCTTCAGCACCCCGCTGAGCGCCTTGAGCAGCGTGGACTTCCCGGCGCCGTTCGGCCCCACGATCGCGGTGATCTTGCCTGCGGGCACGCTGACCGAGACGTCCTCGATGATCGGCGGCCCGCCGTATCCGGCGGTGACCCCCACGGCTGCGAGCACGACCTGGGCGGCCGGCTCAGACATGACTCTGATCCATGCCGAGGTAGGCCTCCACCACCCGCGAGTTGGCCCGCAGACCCGCGAACGGCCCCTGCGCTATCACCTCGCCGAGGTCCATGACGATCACCTGATCGCAGGTTCGCTCGATGAACGGCAGGTTGTGCTCGACGACGACGACCGTGCACCCGTCGGCAGCGAACTGGCCGACGGCCGCACCGATCCGGCTGCCGAGCACCGGGTTCACGCCGCCCATCGGCTCGTCCAGGATGATCAGCCGCGGCTCGGCCGCCGCGATCCGCGCGAACTCGAGCAGCCGCTTCTGGCCGCCGCTCAGCGCGACCGCGAGCTCGTTCTTGAGCTGGGCCAGCTGATAACGCTCCAGGATCGCGCGCACGGCCTCGCGGTCGGCTTCTTCCTCGCGGCGCAGCGTGCGAGCTCTGGTCATGCACCGCCACAGCGACTCGCTGGCAAACCGGCGCCGGGCCAGCAGCACGTTGTCCATGACGGTCAGCTGCCGCCACTCGCGCGGGGTCTGGAAGGTACGGATCAGACCCAGCCGCGAGATCACCTGCGGAGCCTTGCCCACGAGCGATACGCCAGCGAGCCTTATGGTGCCGGCATCAGGCCGGCCGAAGCCGGACACGAGGTCGACGACCGTGCTCTTCCCTGCGCCATTCGGTCCGATCAGGCCGACCACCTGGCCCTCGGCTACCGAGAAGGTGCAGTCCCTGACGGCGTGCAGGCCGCCGAAGGACTTCGTCAGGTTAGCGATCTCCAGCAGCGCGGCGCTCACCCGGCACCTCGCTCGTCCGCGGGAACGTCGGCAACGGCGACCACGGCCGGCACCGGTGCGGCCGGCCGCGGCGATGGCCGCGCGTCGATACCCGGCCGTTCCCTGAAAATGCCGGTCGGCCGGAACTTCAGCATCAGGATGATCATCAAGCCGATCAGGACCTGGCGCAGCGCCGGGCTGAAGTCGGGCCGGGAGGCGGGCGCCGGCAGGTACCGGGTGAGCTCGATGAGGCCGATGTAAACGACGAACACGCCCACGATGACGCCGCGCGGGTTGCCGCGGCCGCCGATCAGGATCGCGGCATAGATAATCAGCAGTTCCTGCGGCGTCCACGCGGACGGGTTGAAGGCGCTGATGAAGATCGCGAACAGCCCGCCGGCGAGTCCGGCAAGCGCAGCCCCGAACAGGTACGCGCGGTACTTGGCGAGGAACACCGTGCGCCCGTACGCCGCGGCGGCGCGCTCATCCTCGCGCACCGCGCGCAGCATCCGGCCGAACGGGCTGCGGGACAGCCGCTGCACGAGCAGGTAGGCCAGCAGGAGCACGACAAGCACGACGCCGAGCAGCACGATGCGGTAGCCGTTGTAGGTCAGCCGCAGCGCGGTCTGGCCGGGGTTGATCAGCCCGTACACGCCGTTGAAGCCGTCGAACAAGGGCGTGAAGTTCTGCACAAGCAGGTACAGCGCGTACACGGCGGCGAGTGTGGTGATTGCGAAGTAGATCTCGCGCAGGTTCCGCAGCGCGATTGCGCCGATGATGGCCGCGAGGCCGACCACGATCACGACAGCCAGGAACATCGAGAGCAGCACCGGCAGGTGCCAGCCGATGATGTACTCGACCGGAGGTGTCGGCTTGCCGATCGACAGGACGAACGTCATGTAGCTGCCGAGCGCGAGATAGCCGTAGAACGCCAGGTCGAAGTCGCCGCCCCAGCCCCACACCACGTCGAGGCCGAGCGCCAGGATGGCGAAGACGCCCGCCTCGGTGACGACGCTGACCCAGTACATCAGGCCCGCACAGCCGTCGCGCTGCGCCTGACGAACACGCCGTTCGGGCGGAACAGCATCAGCACGACCAGCAGCAAGAAGGCGAACACCAGCTGGTAGGCGGAGCTGGTGTACGTGCCGGCGATCTGGATGACCAGGCCGACGATGAGCGCGCCGCCGAGGGTGGCATAGGGCCTGCCGATGCCGCCAGCGACGGCCGCGGTGATGGTGAGCAGCAGGAAGCTGAAGCCGAGTGTCGGGCCGAAGGTGCCGATCGTGTCGGCGAGCACGAAACCCGCGAACCCGGCGACCGCGCCGGCCAGTGCCCAGGTCTGCATGACGATCCGGCGGGCCGGGATGCCGCTCACCTGAGCCAGCGTCCGATCCTGGGAGACCGCCCTGATCGCCTTGCCGAACCGGGAGTTCTGCAGCAGCAGGTACAGCAGCCCCGCCACCGCCAGCGCCGAGATGATCACCTCGATGTCTGACGTCGTCCACAGAAACGGGCCGACGTGGTGCAGACCGCCCTGGGCGAACGAGTAGGACACGTTCGCCGCGCCGTAGATCATGGTGAGCACGTTCTCGACGATGAGCGCCGCCCCGAGGGTCGCGATGAACACCGTGATGGCGCTGCGCCCGCGGAACCGCTCGATCAGTCCGGTATTCAGCACGAGCCCGGCAAGCATCCCCGCGGCCGCCGCGAGCAGCGCCGCCGCCAGGACGTTCTGATGGAAGATCGTCTGCCCGCTGTAGGCCACGTACGCGCCGATGGTGAGGAACTCGCCGTGCGCGAAGTTCGCGATCCGGCTCACCGCGAACTCGAGGGTGAACGCGACCGCCGACAACGCCAGGATCGCCGCGGTCGCGATGCCGACGCCTACGCTCACCAGAAACGTACTCATGTCATCCAGTCGGCTGTTGGCGCACATGGGACAATCAGTAAGTGGCTGAGCCAGTAGCCCGACCATAATGATCGCTATCCTGAGTGTCAACGGGGCGACGGCTCAGGAGTCTGGGGGTGCGACGGGATGGCAGCCGGTCAACGGTCGAGCCGACCGAGCACCGAGGCGCTTCGCGCCCCGGACCGGCGCCGGCTGTACGAACAGCTCGCCGCGCGGCTACTCGACTATGTCGAGGTAACCGGGCTCACGGTTGGCGGCCGGCTGCCATCCGAGCGCGATCTCGCCGCTGCTCTCCAGGTGAGCCGGGCCTCGGTTCGGCAGGCCACGGTCGCGCTTGAGGTGCGCGGGACGCTGGAAGTCCGGCACGGTGACGGCATCTATCTCCGGTCGCTGCCGAGCGACAGCGGCCACCTCATGGAGCTGATGACCAGGCGGCACCGGCTGCCAGCCATCCTGGAGGCACGGGAGGCGCTGGAGACGCAGCTGGCCGGCCTCGCCGCCGCGCGTCGCACCGCCGCAGAAGTACGGGCCATGGCCCGGGCACTTGACCTCATGACCGACGACGTCGAAGCGGGCGGCCTGGGCGAGGACGGCGACCGCCTGTTCCACGAGGCCGTCACGCGCGCTGCGCGCAGCCCGCTGCTCGCTGACTTCATGACCGGGCTTGCCGCGCCGATCAGCGAGACCCGGCGCAGCTCGCTCGGCGAGCCAGGGCGCCCGCGCCGCTCGCTGCGCGCCCATCGTCAGATCCTGGATGCCATCGAGCGCAGCGACGTGCCGGGGGCACGTCGGGCCATGCGCCGGCACGTGAACATGGTTGCCGACGTCGGACTGCTGCGCTGGGCGGCCGTTCACCCCGACGGCGACTGAAGGAAGGTCACGGAGCCGACGACAGCCCTAACCAAGCGCGTATACCAGTTTCAGCGCGTCGTCGACCGCGCTCATCTCCTGCGCATCGAGCCGACCAGCGAACTCGCCCAGACGTTGCGGATCGACGGTCATCGTCTGCTCGATCAAGACCCTCGTAGCCGTCCCGTCCACCTCGATCTCCGGCCGGTACTGCGCCCACTTGGCCGACGTGCTCGTCGGAGCGACAAGCAACGTGGACGGCTGCACGAAGTCTGACTGCACCACAGCTGCAAAGCGGCCACCATGTTGCTCGTCGCCAACCGCGCCCCGGGCTGCCTTGACGCGGAACAGGTCACCACGCACGAAGCTCCTCCATATCTGCAAGCGCCTCGGCTACGGCGCGACGGTCTTCTGGATCGCCGGCCAGCTCCATGGAGCGACGCAGAACCTGTTCGGCGAGCGCTTCCTCAGCAGCCTGGTGCAACGTTCGCCTGATCGCGCCGGTGCGGCTCGTGCCCCATACGCGCTGAAGCGCCGCCAGGTCCAGCTCGGCGCGGTCGTCGGCCCGGAACGTAACAGTTGTCATACGGGGATAACACCTGCTTGTAATACGTTCGGCACGACAGATCGAAGCTGGCCGGCCCGGGCAGACTGGACCAGGCAGGACACCGCAGCCCCGTCGCCTTCCCGCGGGAGGCTACGTGACTCTCACCCGTGGGCGGCTGAGAGAACGGAGAGAAAATGAGCACCGACAGCAGCCAGACGCAGACCAGCGCGGCGGCCGTCACCGGCATGATCTTTCCCAGCGTCACCCCGATCTGTGTGGCGGTTACGAGGAACGGCCGCCCTTGGAGTCGCCGCGAATCCAGTCCAGCAAACGCCGGTTCGCGGTTGAGGATGCAGAGTCAGGCCCGCGCTATCACATCGCAGCCGACGGCGATCAGCGGAAGGCCGGCTACTGCCGCTGCGCACATGAGGGCCGCAGCGGCGACCGCCCACCTCGCGGTCCGGCCGGCCTGCTCGGCCGCGCTGGCGCGAGGAGCCGTTGCATGCGCGTGATCGCAGCGGGTCCGCCGACCGCGAGCACGGCCGGACGCGCCGCGCTTCTGGCGAAGACGACCAGGCGGCGGCGAGGTCGGCCGGGTCGCCGCCGCGGGCGGCCACATCGTCGGCAGCCATCTCGGCCAGCGGCCCAGGATCGAGAGTGCCGGGTGTGCCTGTCGAGATCACGACGCTCCGCCGCCGGCCGGCCTGGCAGTACGCGACTGGCACATCGTCATCCAGAACGATCGCATCCAGCACCGGATCGGGGCGGCCCGCCAGGGCGAGGAACGCCGCACCGGCGCGCCAGTCGGCTCGGCAGCGCCCAACCTCGGCTGCCACGCGGCCCGCCGCGGAGGGGACGCTGACCGAGCTCGCCGGTGACAGACCCGTGGTCACCATCCGCACAGCTGAAATTGCGCAGCTCGCCAGCGCGCAGTACCGGCACCGCACCGCCACCGCCACCTTCCTGGCCACCCCTGCACGCGACCGGGTCGTCGCCAAACTCAGCACGCAGCTGGTCGCCGGCGCAGGCTACGGGCTCGCCTCGATCGCGATCAGCCTCGCCATCGCCGTGCCGTGGCTCGCCGCCCGCGGTATCCGGCTGCCGCTGGGCGGGAACGGCAACCCGGCGGTGCTGGGAGCTGTCGTCGCCGCCACCGCTGTCTTCGCTGTCGCCGCTGTCTTCGCTGTCGCCGGCGCTGGCCTCGGCGCCCTGACCGGCGGCCAGGTGGCCACGGTCACCGCCCTGCCGACCAGACCTGAGCCGCAAACCGGTGGGCGACAGGTTCAACCATCGGCAAGAAGACCTACGGCCCCGGGAAGCCTAAACTCGGAGAGTGACATTTGTGCTTGCCGCCGGTGAGGCGCAGCGTAAGCCTTGCTGGCTCGGCGGCTCGGCTCAGTCCGACGTCCGGAGTTCCTGCCGTGGTGAGGCATTCACGGGCGGGTGAAGATCTTGTGCGTTCCGATCCGGCGCCAGACGATGTGCGCCTCGCCCTCGGCCACCGGGGTTCCAAAGTGGAAGGTTGCCCTGCCATCGGGTGCCCAGGTCATCTCCCATACGTCTTCCCGGCCCTGCAACTTTTTCACCCGCAGGCCTTTGCGGAACCCTGTCCCCTGGCGGAGATCCTCCACGAAAGCCGCGACGGCGTCCCGGAAGGCACGCCGCTGCTCGGCGGCCAGCGAACGCCATTCCCGGTCGAACAGCGCTTGCCATTCGAACGTCGGCACGTTAGTGGCCTGGCTTCATGTTCTCGTCGAGGAAGGCCAGGAAGTCCTCACCGCTGGCGAACACCGTTCCCCTCTCACCGCGCGCGGCGGCCTCGTCGGCTTCGGCCTCCTTGGCCTGCCATTCCTGGGTCCAGAACCACGCCTGGTCGTCGGGGATGACCGAGGTGGGGGTGAGGACGATCCGGTCCTCCTCCACCGTGATCACGAACTGGTCGCCCTCGGCCAGGTCCAGTCGCTCCCGCACTTCCTGCGGGATGGTCACGGTACCGCGGGCACGCAGGACCGCAGTGCGGATGTGCGGGCGGTGATGCGCGAGGATAGCCATACAGAAAATCATACCATGCTGATTATCTGTACTCATGCACCACGCAGGCGTCGTCGTCCTCATGCCGTTACGTCACCTTCCGCCGATGCCGCTCGGCCTGATCTCATGCGCCGCGCACGAGAACGCCCGCATCCGCGCCCTGGCCGAGACGGCCCGGAGGCTCCGCCGGCAGTCAGACCACGCCGCCAGGCGCCGACTACCCAGCGGCCGGGCGGAGGGAAGCAACGGTCACCAGGCCGTTGCCGTGCAGCGGCGTGCCGGGGTCGCCCTGCCGTCCTGGTCGCCGGCGTCGCTTATCGTCAAGCCGACGGCTGGCATGCCGTCCGGAGCCGATCACGTACAGGCCGCCGAGGCTGGTGATCCGCTCCACCGCGGCGCGAATACTGGCCACACTGGCGGATCCGGACGAGGACTCGGTCACGGCGGCCAGATTCGACGCGGTCCGCGAGGGGATCAACTCGCGACCGATTCACCGTGTGGAGCCCTACGATCGGGTGTCATGCCAGCGAACCGGATGAACCGTAACGAATTTTACGGCGCGATGGCGCCTCACGACGCCGCGCGCCTCCGCAAAATCCTGTGGACCGTCTACTGGCGCGGGAACGCTGCGCTCCGCGAGCGCATCCAGGACGAGCTGCGCCCGCAGGATCAGCCGAAGGTGAAGCCGAAGAAGGAGCTGCCAGACCCGATCGACGTCCTGGCCGAGGTGACGACCTTCGTCGAGCTGGCCAAGGACGGCGCCTATATGGCGGGAGACCGCCGAGTGCATCACACCGAGCGGTCGAAGTGGCGATATACGTTCCGCCGGCTGGTAGCCGACGCGCTGGCGGCGCTGGCGGCCGACGACCCCGCACCAGCACGGCAGGCCCTCGCGAAGATTGTCGATCTGGCCTGCGATCTGAAGACATACGACTATTTCCACTCCGACGATCCGGTAGAGGCCGCCAAGTTCGTGGTATCGGAGGCCGTGGTCGCGTTGTGGGAGTCGGTACTCCGGCATGACGGTTTCGCGGCGTTCGCCGACTGCGCGCCGGAGCAGCTCATCCGCTGGGAGGCAGACTACGGCTGGACCCGCCGCGGCGACGGTCAGGTGGCGGAAAAGGAGACGCCCCTGGCCGTTCCGCTTGCCCGGCTGCTTACGACGCCGGACATGTGGCGCACGTTCGCCGAGTGCTACCTGGAGGCGCTGGAGGTGGCCGGACGCGCGGACCCCGGGCGACCGCGCACCGTGTACGGAACCTTCGATGAGACCAGTTACCTGCGTAAGAAGCGGGCGGACGGCCTCGCCGCGTGGCACGAGATGCTCCTCGACCGGTTCGCGGGGACTCCCGAGGACGAACTGCTGGACCGGCTTGTCGCCAGCCCCGCACTCGCCGGACCGGAACTCATCTTCCTGCGCGCGAGGATTGCGGAGCGCCGTGGTGACGTTTCCCACGCTGCCGCGCTCGTCACCAAGTGCCTGCAGGAGATGCCCGGCCGCCAGGCGTATCTGGACCTCGCCGTTGAGGTCGGCGCCGAAGTGCCGCCCCGTGCCCGCGAGATAGCGGCCGAGCGCGCCCGGGTAGCCAAATACTCCCAGCCGACCTGACCAGATTTCTAAAGCGCGGCAAGCCCGCCGTCATCGCGAAGATCTTCAGCTCCGCCGCAGATCGGGACGTGGCAACGGCGGCAATCCCCACCCGCGACATCGCGGCTGTGCTAGGCGCGCCAGCTGGGGCGCTGCCCGAACCTGGGCAGGGACGCCGGACATCAGCGCCACGAGCTGCGGGAAAAGTCTGTGAGGCGCACGGCCGGGCGCGGGCCGTCCAGCCACAAAGAGGGAACCTACCGCGAGAACGTCTACGGCGTCGGCAAGACGAAGCCCGGACTGTGACACTTGTTTCTGTTGGCTGGGTTGGCGCTGGCGGTTCGCGCG
>JBOHCP010000010.1:0-20958 GCA_050698875.1 Streptosporangiaceae bacterium
CCGCAGAGCCTCCCACACCCCAAGATCAGCTACCCGGAGGATCCGCTACCTCCCGTAAGACCGGCCTGCCCTCTTCGCCCGATTGCCTCGACCGGCTGCGAACGGGGTTTAGACCTAGGTAGGGCTGATCTTGGTTGTGCCGAGCCGGTCCCGCCCGACTGGTCACCATCCTGGGCATCGGGCAGCGCACCGCGCAGGTGATCGTAGCCGAGACGGGCGGAGATATGACGGGTTCGCCACCGGAGCGCGGCTGGCTGCCTGGGCCGGGCTGGCGCCCGGCGACAACGAGTTAGTCGGCAAACGGGAGAAGGCCGCTGTCGGGCAAGGGCAACCAGCATACTCCCAAGTCACCCTCAACCCGCTCTGCGACGGCATCCCCCCCGCCAGGGCAAGCAGCCTGACGGGCAACCACAACTCCGGAGACCCCCGAGCCGGCCACCTCGGCGCTGTGCGTGTCGGCTAAGCCTAAGGCCCCAAGTGTTAGTTAGCCGGTCGAGTTCCCTGCAGGTGGAGTCGGACGAGGTGCTCGTGTCGCGGGCATGGCAGCGGTTGTAGTAGTCGGCGCCAGGCTCCGCACTGCCGATGTCGAACGGCCTGGACCACCGCCGCGGCCGCGCCCGCGGCGCCCGGTTCCGCCGCCTGGCCAGCCGGTCCGGCCGCGGCAACGAGAAGAAGGTCGCAGCTACCCTGTCTGCGTCCCCGTGCCAGCATGCGAAACGACGGTGATTACGCCGATGCGTTACAGCCTGCTCCTGACTGCCAGCTGAGGTCGTCCATTGTCGCAAGTTCCGTGATGCGCTAACAACTTCACTGCGCTCCGCGGGAGCGCGAGTGCCGGACTTCGAGCATCGGCGCGCTTCTGATACCAGTCCTTTGCCACTCGCTCCCGCGCCTGGTCTGCCGTGACCGAGTACATCGAGATGTTCTACGACCGGATCCGACTGCATTCGACGCTCGGTGCCGGATCCCATTCGAAGCCTCCGACCACCAGACCGCAGCAGAAGCTGCATGATCAACAGCCCGAGGGACTGTCCAAGATCCTTGACACAGACCACCCTATGACCACCCCCAGCTGCCGCCAGCCCAGCCCGATACCGCAGAGCCCGCGGGAGTAGTCGTATCACCGCAAGCCGCTGGGCACTCCTGTGTACGAGATTCCGCGTCACAGCCCACGAGGCACTATGTGCGCGGCCAGGCCAAAAGGGGTGATTGGCATCACGGTTGCAGTCATCGGGCGCGGTTATTTTGGCACCGTAACTGCCGTCTGCCCTGTGGCCAACGGACATGAAGCCTACGGCGTGCTCCGATACGAAGGGCTCGCTTGATGAGCCGCATCCTGATCATCGTTCAGAACCTGCCTGTTCCATTTGATCGGCGAGTATGGCTGGAATGCAAGGCGTTGGCGTCGGTTGGGCACGAGGTTTCTGTGGTCTGCCCCAAGGCCATAGGTGATCCCGGCTACCAGCTCCTCGATGGCGTGCGCCTGTACAAGTACCGTCCGTTTTCCCCTGGCGGGAGCAAGGTCGGTTTTGTTGGCGAGTACGTCTACTCTTTTCTGGCGACCGCTTGGATGACGGTCAGAGCCCGGCGGTCGGGACGCTTCGCGGTGCTTCAGGCATGCAACCCACCCGACATCTTCTGGCCAATCGCGCTCCTGTTGCGCGCGCTGGACCGGACGGTGTTCGTGTTTGATCATCACGATTTGTGCCCAGAGCTATATGAGTCGCGGTTCCCAGACGGTCCACAGCCGCCTTACCGCATCCTGAGGGCAATGGAGCGGCGAACCCATCGTACGGCCAACCACGTCATTGCGACGAACGAGTCATACCGCGACATCGCGCTTACACGGAGCGGCAAGTCACCCGCAGAGGTCACTGTCGTCCGGTCCGGCCCAGATCCGGAGCGGCTTAAGCGGTCCGAGGCGGAGCCGGCGCTGCGCCGCGGGCGCCAGTACCTGGCGGCTTACATCGGGGTCATGGGACCGCAAGATGGCGTCCACATTGTAGTTCGTGCCGCAGCGATCGTGGTGCATGAACTTGGCCGCACAGACATCGCGTTCACGCTCATCGGCAGCGGCGACTGCTTCCCGGAACTCGTTGCGCTACGCGACGAGCTTGCGTTGGCCGGGCACGTCGAATTCACCGGCCGGGCACCGGACGAGCTGGTCGCCAGGATCTTGTCGACCGCCGATGCGGGGCTGTCACCCGATCCGAAGAATCCGCTCAATGATCTCTCGACGATGAACAAGACCATGGAGTACATGGCGTACGAACTGCCCGTCGTTGCCTTTAACTTGCGCGAGACCAGGGTCTCTGCGGGCGCCGCCGCCGTTTATGTAACACCGAACGACGTGCGCGAGTACGCCCAGGCGATCGTAGACCTGATGGACGACGAGCCGCGCCGCAACAGGCTGGGGAAGCTTGGCCGCGTGAGAGTCGAGCAGGAATTGGCGTGGTGTCACCAGGAGCGGGCGTACCTCGGTGTGTACCGGGCGGTGCTGGGCGAGGCAGCAGCTGTTGACCGGCGCGCAGGCTGACGTGTGCGGTATCGCTGGCTGCTACGAGCAGGCTGACGGACGCAAGCTGGTCGACATTATGACGGATCGGCTCGCCCATCGCGGGCCGGATGCCAGCGGGATCTGGAGCAGCGAGGACGAGCGAGCGTCAATTCAGCTGGGACACCGGCGGCTGTCGATCATCGATCTCAGTAGCGCCGCAGATCAGCCATTCACAAAAGACGGCCTGACGCTCGTCTACAACGGGGAGCTATACAACTTCCGGGACCTGCGAACCGAGCTGATTAGTTCTGGGGTCCGATTTCGCACCAATTCCGATACGGAAGTTGTACTCGAGGCCTGGCGCCGCTGGGGACCTGATGCGCTCGTGCGATTCCGCGGCATGTTTGCCTTCGCGCTGGTAAACGAGCACACTGGCGAGCTCTTCCTGGCCCGCGATCCGCTCGGCATAAAGCCGCTGTACTACCGGAGACGCGGCGCCGGCATCGTGTTCGCCTCCGAGCTCAAGGCTCTGGTTGCCGCCACAGGCTCGGAACTGCGGATGGAGCCGGGTGCGCTGGTCGCCTCGATGCTGTATTACTGGCTGCCCGAACAGCGCTGTCCGATCGCGGGCGTCAGCAAGCTGCCGGCGGGGTCGTGGGCGCGCTGCCTGCCGGACGGCACATTCGCAGTGCAGCCGTACTGGCGAGTCGCCGATGTCGCCGCGGCAGCCGAGTCGGCACCGCCTGCGGACCTCGGGCAGGTGATCGAGGACTCGGTGGCCGCGCACCTGGTTGCGGATGTGCCATTGTCCAGCTTCCTGTCCGGCGGGCTTGACTCGAGCATTGTCACTGTTCTCGCACACCGGGCCAACCCCGCCATCGACGCATACACGATCACCTTCCGCCCGCAGGACCAGCGACTTGAGGCAATGCCGGACGACGCTGTCTACGCCAGGAAGGTGGCCGCCCGGTACGGCATCGTGCTGCATGAGATAGAGATCTCGCCCGACATCGCCGAACTGCTTCCCCGCATGGTGGACGTGCTTGACGAGCCGATAGGCGATCCCGCCGCCATCAACACCATGCTCATGTGCGAAGCCGCACGCGAGCGGAATGTCAAGGTCGTCTTGTCGGGCATGGGGGCCGATGAGCTATTCGGTGGGTACCGCAAGCACATCGCCTGCCTGCTTGCTGGGCGGTACGCCAAGGTTCCACGCGCCGGGCGTGCCGCCCTGCGCATGGCGATCGAGCGGCTGCCGGTGATGGCAGCTGGCCGTGGCCTGCGCTATACACGGTGGGCCAAGCGCTTCCTTAGCTTCGCCGAACTCCCGGAGGAGCCGCGCTTTCGTCGCAGCTACACGCTCTACGACCCCGCAGATCTCGCAGCCCTAGTCAGCCCCGAGCTCGCTGATCACGTGGCTGACGTGATTGCCGAACACAGCGAGATCTACCACGATACGACGTTGTCGGACGAGGTAAACCGGATGTGCCTGGCAGACTCAAGGCTCTTCCTGCCTGGGCTCAACCTTAGTTACACCGACCGGGCGAGCATGGCAGCCTCAGTTGAGGTGCGTGTTCCCTTTGTAGACCCAGTAGTGGCGAGCGCGGCGTTCACGATACCTGGCGACGCCAAGATCCGGTGGCGTGAGGGCAAGGTCGCGCTCAAGAGCGCGGCGGAGAGGTGGCTGCCGTCGGAAATCGTTCACCGGCCAAAAGCCTCGTTCAGCGCACCGCTGCGCGCATGGATGAGCGGCGATCTGCGCGAGCTAATAGGCGACGTGCTGGTTAACGGCGAGTTGACCGGGTCAGGGATGATCCAGCGGGACGCGCTTATGCAGCTCATCCGCGACGATCAGGCGGGGCGCGAGGACCGGTCCAAGCAGATATGGCAGCTGCTGACGCTTGAGCTCTGGTACCGCAACGCTCAGGCCAGCGGGGTCGCTACATAACCAAAGCAGGTTCGCCAGTCTGGCCAAGTTGTCTTGAGGATGTCATGAGGCAGATAGCGCAGAACTACAAAAGCGGTGAGTTGATCGTGATCGACGGGCCGGCACCGCAGTGCCGTCCTGGCGGTGTCCTTGTCCAGTCGCTGTTCTCCCTCATCTCCACGGGCACCGAAATGATGAAGATTACTGAGGCCAAGATGTCCATGGTCGGCAAGGCGCGGGCGCGACCCGACCAGGTGCGCAAGGTCCTCGACTCAGTTGCTCAGCAGGGTGCGATTGCTACCTACAAGAAGGTGATGAACCGGCTCGACTCTTACACGCCGCTTGGTTATTCACTGAGCGGCGTTGTCGTTGAGGTAGGCCGCGGCGCGGACGAGTTCCACGTCGGCCAGGTGGTCGCCGCAGCCGGCAACGACCACGCGCTGCATGCCGAGTACAACTGGGTCCCGGTCAACCTGTGCGTACCAGTGCCAACAGGCGTATCGCCAGAGCAGGCCGCCTTCGCCACGGTCGGTGCCATTGCGATGCAGGGCGTGCGGCGCGCCGAGCCCCAACTAGGCGACGTCGCGTGTGTCATTGGCCTAGGCCTCGTCGGGCAGCTTGTCGTGCGTTTGCTGATCGCGGCCGGCGTGCGGGTAGTGGGTCTCGACGTCATCGATGACCGCTGCCGCCTGGCGGAAAAAGCTGGTGCCGTGCTGTGTGCTGCGCCAACCGACGCGGGAATGGCGGCCTTGGAGAACGCACTGGCTGACCTGACCGATGGCCGCGGGGCAGACCAGATCTTGCTCGCAGCGGGCGGATCTTCGAACGACCCGGCCGAGGCCGCGGCCAGGCTTGCCAGGGACCGCGCCAGGGTGGTCGACATTGGCAAGACGAAACTGGACCTGCCCTGGAACGCTTACTACGACAAAGAACTCGATGTCCGCTTCTCCAGGTCCTATGGCCCAGGTCGCTACGACGACAGATATGAGCTCGACGGCATCGACTATCCGGCTGGATACGTGCGCTGGACCGAACGGCGGAACCTCGCGTGTTTCCTCGACCTGATCGCGCGGGGTGATCTGGAAGTTGACTCGCTCATTTCGGGAGTCTTCCCGATGGCCGATGCGACCTCCGTCTACAACAACCTCGCTGCCGGGTCCTTGCCTGCCGTCGGGGTGTTGCTGGAGTACCCACGCGATTCGGCTGAGCCACAGTCCCCAGCCGCTACTCACCGGATCCCAGAGCGGCGCGCCGCGGGGTCGGAGGCCGGGGACCGAGCCCTGAGCATTGGTTTCATCGGGGCGGGCAACTATGCGTCATCGATGCTGCTGCCGAATTTTACCACGCTAAGCGGCACGAACCTCAGTCACGTCGCGACTACCCGCTCACTGTCAGCGGTCAATGCCCAGCGCCGCTTTGGCTTCACGACTGCATCGACCAGCGCAGACGCTGTGCTCGACGACACGTCAGTGGATGCGATCTTCGTCGTCACCCGTCACCGCACCCACGCTGATCTGGTCTGCCGAGCGCTGCGGACTGGGAAAGCGGTCTTTGTGGAAAAGCCACTGGCGCTTACACGGGAGGAGCTGGATCGCGTTGTCGGAACGATTGCGGAGACTGGCAACGACCGGTTGATGGTGGGTTTCAACCGCCGGTTCGCTCCACTTCTGGTGCAGCTTAAGTCGGCATTTGGCACGGCGAGCGACTGCTCGATCAGCCGCTACCTGGTCAGTGTCGGACCGCTGGACGCCGACAGCTGGTACCGGAACGAGGAACTGGAGGGCTCACGCTTCACCGGAGAGGGTGGTCATTTTATCGACACACTGAGCTGGTGGGCCGGGAGCGTGCCGGAGGAGGTGTACGCGGTCCGCGGCATCAACAGCGATGACCTTCAGACCATCCTCCAGTTCCGCAGCGGAGCATGTGCGACCATAAGCTACGTCACCACTGGCCACAGCCGCTTCCCTAAGGAGACGCTCGACGCCGCTGCGGGCGGTCGCAGCGCCAGGCTCGACAATTTCCGCCGCGCCACCCTGTGGGCGGGACATCGGCGCAGCACAACCCGATCACGCGGCGGCCAAGACAAGGGGCAGCGAGCCGAGATCGAGCAGTTTCTGCTTGCTGTCCGAACGGGCGGACCGATGCCGATTTCGCTTGAGTCGTTGATCGCAACAACGCGGGCGACGGTCGCTGTGAGTGAGAGCCTCGCCAGCGGTAAGCCAGAGCGAGTGTGACGTCCGTGGACACAACTCGGTTCAGCTGGTACCTGCGCCGGGCGAGCAAGATGTCGCCGGCGGAGGTGCTGTGGCGAACGCACGACCAGGCGCTACGGCTGGCCTGGCGGTCGCGCCGGGTCAGTCGCGATCAAGTGGCGGGGCTCGCATACGACTCGCCCGGTCAGCGTCAGCACTTCACGGCTGTCTTGCCGCCGCAGGCCGCCGCAGGCGTGCCCGCGACTGCACGAGAGGCTGTGCTGGCAGCAGCAGACCAGTTGCTGACCGGAGAGTGGGAGGTACTTGGCTTCATAAGAACTGACCTTGAACAGCCAGACTGGTTCTACGACCCGGCGACGGACCGACGGACCACGGCAGACCGTTACTGCTTCGACATCAACTTCCGCTCGGAGCAGCACACGGGTAACGTCAAGCAGCTCTGGGAGTTGTCTCGTCTGCAGCACCTCACTCTGCTGTCCACAGCCTGGTTCTTGAGCCATGACGGAATCTATGCGCGGCGAGCGGCCGAGCAGCTGCGCTCCTGGTGCCTCGAGAATCCGTTTTTGTCTGGCGTCCACTGGACGAGCGGCATTGAGGTCGGTATCCGACTAATAAGTCTGACATGGATCAGGCGATTGCTCGACGACTGGCCGGAGATTGGCAGCTACTTCGAAAACAATGCCCTTGTCGTCCGGCAAATTCACTGGCATCAGGAATATCTTGCAGCCTTCCGCAGCCGCGGATCTTCGGCGAATAACCATGTGATCGCCGAAGCAGCTGGACAGCTAGTGGCGAGCTGCGCGTTCCCGTGGTTCCCAGCAAGCAAGCGGTGGCATGAAGCGTCGGCCCGCCTGCTCGAGCGGGAGCTGCTGCGTAACACTTTTCCCTCCGGTATCGGACGCGAACTAGCCTCGGACTACCAGGGCTTCGCCGCTGAAGTCGCACTGTTTGCGGCAGTCGAGACAGCCCTATCGGGTCGGCCGCTGAGCGATGAAGCCTGGCGACGGCTCTGCGCGATGTTCGATAGCGGCGCGGCGCTGTTGGACGAACAGCAGCGACCGCCGCGGCAGGGCGACAGCGACGAAGGCCGGGCCGTGCTACTCGACCCGCCGGGAGCGAGCCGGTGGCCATCGCTGCTCTCCCAGGCATCCGCTCTGTTCGGACGGCGGGATTGGTGGCCGCCTACCGAACCTGATGCGGCTAGCTCGATCATCGCGTCGATTCCGGGTGCCATCCGGAAGCTGGACGACGGGCGGCCGGCTGACCGTCCCTGGCATTTCGTTGATGCCGGAATCACGTTGCTGCGCACCAAGGGCACTCGCGATCCCGAGATCTGGTGCCGGTGCGATGGCGGACCCCATGGTTACCAGAGCATCGCTGCCCATGCGCACGCCGACGCGCTCTCCGTCGAGGTGCGCTACGGTGGAGTCGACATCCTGGCCGACCCCGGCACCTACTGTTATCACGGCGAGCCGGAGTGGAGATCCTACTTCCGTTCAACACTCGCACACAACACCCTTGAGATCGACGGTCGGGATCAGTCTGCATCTGGCGGCCCGTTCATGTGGGTGCGCCACGCTAACGGCCGAACCCTCGACGTCTCCGACATTGGCGATGCCGCCGAGTGGACCGCAATGCATGACGGCTACCTGGCCTTGGACCAACCGGCGCGGCACCGCCGATGCGTCCGGCTCGATCGCGCCTCCCGGAGCATCGACATCGTGGATGAGATCGACGGGTGCAGTCACGATCTGCGAATGGCAATCCACCTAGGCCCCGAAGTTGAGGCCACGCTTGCTTCTTCGTGCGCAATGCTGACCTGGCCGGATGCGCCCTCGCCAGGTGCCGCCCGGCTCGATCTGCCCGAGCCATTGCGGTGGCGGCTGCACCGCGGGGAGACCAGCCCGATACTAGGCTGGTATTCGAGCGGCTTCGGCCGCCGGACTGCGGCGTTTACCCTCATCGGCAGCGGACGGTCGGTGCCGGATCAGCCCTTGAGCACTCGGCTGGAGTTCCTCGACATTGAGAGCGCGACTGGCCATTCCTTTAACCACCTAGCCGTATCATGGTGTGCGGCCGACGTCCTAATGCTTGAGAGGTCGGCTACTCAGGCGGAGGCTGGATGAGCGAGCAGGCGCTTGACCTGAGGAGATCCGCGGAGATTGTCCGGCGCCGCTGGATGTGGGTCGGAATCATGGCGGCGCTTGGGCTTCTTGCAGGTATTGCCTACTCTGAACTCAGGCCGCCCCTGGTCTCAAGCACTGCGCTTGTTGTCATGGCGTTGCCAACCAATGAGGCGATCGCCACCCAGAGAGTGATCGCCGACAGCGAGCCAGTTCTGTCCGGAGCTGTTCATAGCTTGGGCGCCAAGACGTCGGTGCAAGCCTTCTCCAGCCACATCAATGTACGAAGCCTCGCGCCAGATGTCCTGTCGGTCACTGCCCAGGGCAAGACTGCCGCGGATGCAGAGCGCGCCTCAAATGCCGTTGCCCAGAGCTATGTCAGCTATGTCGCCCGTAACAGCAGCGTGACCGGGGTGATCAATGCCAGGCTGCTATCCGCGGCAACTAATGCCTCGGGAACATCTTTGCGCAGCCGACTGACGTTCCCTATTATTGGTGCCTTGCTGGGCGCCGCAATTGGCGCTATTGGCGCGCTTGCACGCGGGCGCCGTGACCGTCGGCTCCGGCTGCGTGACGACATTGCGCACGCCATCGGAGTTCCGGTGATTGCGTCCCTTCCGGTGTGGCACCCAAAGGACGCCGCCGGATGGGCGGATTTGCTCAAGAATTATGAGCCGACATCAACGCAGGCGTGGCGTCTTGGAAGGGCTCTCGACTACCTCGGGCTCTCTGACATCACGTCTGGGCGTGCAGTTGACGGTCGCCGGTACTTGGTAACTGTTCTCTCTCTTTCATCCGATCACCGAGCGTTGGCGTTGGGTCCCCAGTTGGCGGTATTCTCCGCATCTCGCGGGGTGCCCACGGCGCTCATAGTTCAGTCGCAGCCAGAGCCGCGCCCAGCAGCGGCGCTCCTTGCCGCTTGTGCTGCTACGCAGTCGGCCTCCAGAACGGAGAGTCGGCTGAGAATCGCTGTTGATGACGGCCATGAGCGGCTGCCAGCAGCCGCACTAACGATCGTTGTGGCCGTTGCTGACACTCGAAACCCTCAGATCGTTAATGGTCCTCGCTCACATGCAACGTTGCTTGGCATATCGGCTGGGACGGTTACCGCAGAGCAGGTAGCTAGCCTTGCGGGAGTCGCGGCCGCCGGCGGTCGGGAGATCAAGGGAATACTCGTTGCCGACCCGGATCCAGCCGATCGAACGACGGGCAGCATTCCGCAACTGGCTCAGCCGATTCGGCTGAGGCCGACGCGGATGACTGGGGTCACAAGGGAACCGAGGCCGGCGCACAACCAAGATCAGACGGGATTGGGCCAGTGAAGTTCTCCCTGGATGACCGTGACCAGCCTACTGAGCGGCTTTCGGCGTATGACGACGGCGAGTCCTCTGTTCAACGCGCCGACGCGGACTCCGGTGGCGGCCTTGTCACGCTCGCTTTTCTCCGGGCCGCGCTGCGTCGCAAGGCGAAGCTGTGGTGTGTCCTAGCCGTCGTAGGGCTGGCTCTCGGTCTTGGTGCTCTGAAGGTTCGCCCTGGCCCTGATCAGGCCTCGACGTCAATCCTCCTGCCTCCTTCGTCGTACCCCAACGAGATAGCAGATGATCAGGCGATTCTGCAGACCCACGCGGTCGCTGAGATAGCTGTGCGCAAGCTGGGACTAACCGAAAGCGCAGATACCTTTCTCCATGACTACACAAGCACCACGCCTAGCGCCTCTAGCACTCGTGTGCTCGTGATCACAGCGGACGCGACCTCGAGTGCCCAGGCTGTGCGTAATGCTAACCTCATAGCGTCGGCTTTCCTGACGTTCCAGGCTGAACTGCTCAAGATTGAAGGTCAGCTTGTAACGAGTTCTATCGGTCAGCAGGTGGCCCAGGCCCAGCAGCACGTGGCCGCGCTCAGCAATCAGATAACGCAGGTGTCTCTGCAGCCTGCATCGCCAGCGCGGGATTCAGAACTTGCCAGTCTCCGCGCCCAGCAGGAACAAGCCAGCAACGCCCTGACGGTTCTTCAACAAACCGACACTACGAACGAAGCGACGACCCAGATAAGCACTGCTTCGATTCTCGACGGGAGCCGAGTCCTCGATCCGGCCCTGCCGGTCCCACAGCATACGAAGAAGCGAATGCTGCTATGGGGAGGCGGCGGACTTCTTGCGGGCCTGGTTGCCGGGCTAGCGATCGTGATTCTCGGCGCCCTGATGTCCAGTCGGCTGCGCCAGCGTGATGACATCGCGCGTGTGCTCGGTGCGCCGGTTCGACTCAGCGTCGGCAAGGTACGACTTAGCGGGTCCTCGCGCCGTCGGGGCCTTGAAGCCGCCGGCATCCCACAGGTGCGGCAGATCGTTTCATACCTAAGCAGCGCCGTATCAGCTCGTTCGAGTCCACCAGCTAGCCTGGCCGTTGTCCCAGTCGATGATCTCCAGCTTCCGGCGTTGTGCCTCGCTTCGCTCGCGCTGTCTTGCGCGAAGCGCGACATGAGAGTTGTGGTAGCTGATCTCTGCACCGGCGCCCCAACAGCACGCCTGCTCGGCGTGGCTGATCCGGGTGTGACGTGGATTAACGTTGACCGCGCGCGTCTTGCGGTTGTGATTCCTGGGCCCGATGAGGTCATTCCGGTTGGGCCGCTGCTGCGAGAATCGCCAAGGGGTGAGGTATCAGAGGCGCTGATGAGGGCGTTTGATGCCTCGGATCTCGTGCTGACACTGTCGGTTGTCGATCCGTCGCTCGGCGCGGACCATCTCTCTGGATGGGCGACTAGTGCTGTAGTGGTAGTGACCGCCGGCCAGGCCACGGCGACTCGCCTTCATGCTGTCGGCGAACTGCTACGCGTCGCTGGCCTCAAGTTCTCGGCAGTGCTCGTCGGTGCTGATGAAACAGACGAGAGCCTCGGTCTTACAAGGATCAGGCTAGACAGTGCTCGAGAGGTAACAGCCAATGGTCATCATTCTGAAAATCGAGATCTCCTTGTGACCTTCGACAGTGCGGCAGACGGAGCACCGTCCAGTGAGCGATAACGTGCCTCGCGATCGGGCGGAGAGGGTGGTGGCGTCCCAGGCCCGAGCAAATGCTTGAGACCTAATAGCACTGCACGGCACCGGATGACTCCTTCTTGAAACCCGGGGCTGGACTCCTATCCACAGACGGTGGGCTCCGGTGTCGTGCGCGTCGTCCGGCGTGTCGGCCTGGCGTCGGCCGGGGTGGCGATGAAGATCGTGTTTCGAGCCGTCCGCATGGTGATGTCTTCTTGTAACGCGAAGCGCCGAGTTCTGTCCAGAGACTGACGTCCGTGCGGTGAGCCGGCGCCACGAAGTGCTCATCGGATGTCGGGCCATCGAGCCCTTCTATCAGGGCGCTGGTGTCCCTGCAGGGCTCCCCTGCTGGGCCCGGGTCACAACATTGGACGGCATACCTGACGATCACGGGTGGCATCGACTGGGCTGAGAACCACCATGACGTGGCGCTGGCGGACGAGGCCGGGAAGCTGGTCGCGAGGCGTATCAACATGGAGTGACGTCAACGCAGGTTTGTCACTGAACGCCGCCGGGCTTTGCCGGAAGACTGCAGACGATCTAGCGGCGCAATGCCTTGAATCTCACTGCGTTCTCTCTTGCTCTTCCCCTCGGCCGGGTTCACTTGCTGGCCGTATCAGGCCGTATCAGGGCGCGAGATCAGGGCTCGTATGGATGCGGGCTTTGCCGGGCCGAGCACATAGGGAAGTGGCTGAGATCGCGCTTGTCAAGGAGGCTGATAGCCGTGCAGACGTGGCCGCGGGTTTCGTAGGCCGATGACTCCTTCCGTCCTTGTCCTGCGCCGCGCCGCAGCCAGGCGGCCGACACTGACAGCTGAACGGGCGCGTGAGCGCTCTATCCAGCGCCGGGTCGGTTTGGTGTGGGGTTTGCTGTTCTTCAACACGATCGGTTATAGCGGCACTATCTTTCACATCCCGCATAAAGCGGGTCAGGTCATTACCCAGGGAGCCCTGCCATTGGCACTCCTGGTGGCCTTGACATTGAATCGCAAGGTCGTCATTCGACCGAACTTGTTCTTGTGTCTTGTCACCCTGCTGCCACTCGAAGCGATCCTGACGGCGTTGAGTCCCCAGTTTTTTGGCGCTGTCTACCGGACCTTCAGGCTTGCTGAGTTCGTGGCCACGCTATGGCTGCTGACGCCGTGGTGGGGTCGCCGAGACCTAGTGCTTGTCCGGTGTCACCTCATAGCGCTGTTGGTGATCCTCAGCTCGGTGGGGCTCGGTCTGGTGGTTGCGCCGGGTCAGGCCATGGCGTCGGGCAGGCTTGGCGGAGCACTATGGGACATACCGTCCACCCAGGTCGCGCATTACGCGGCTATCACGACCGGCTTTGTGGTCGTGCTCTGGCTATGCGGCCGTATAAGCGGAACGTTCACTGTAGTCGTCGCCGTAAGCGCGGTTGTTATCCTGGTCCTGGCACATACCCGGACCGCTCTAGTCGGCATGGGAGCTGGCATTCTACTCGCTGGGCTGAGTTTGGTCTCGGCCAATGCGCGGGTACGCAGACTATTCGTTATCTCCGGAGCAATCGCCGGAATTACCATTTTGATGTTTTCCAGTTTAATTATTTCATGGCTAGCGCGCGGCGAGGGCACGACGGGCATCACCGATCTCACCGGCCGTACAAAAGTGTGGGAACCGCTGCTGCAATTTCCGCGTGACAGGTTTCAGGAGATCTTCGGCTTCGGGTTGTCCAACAGTTCGTTCAATGGGCTCCCGATTGATAGTAACTGGATATCCTCTTATCAAGAGCAAGGGCTTTTCGGCGTCACGGTATGCGCCGTCATTCTGACCTACCTTCTCGTCTCGGCCTACTTCCAGCCAAGGGGGGTTGAACGTGCGCTTGCGCTCTTCCTTACGGCGTACTGCTTGGTCGCCTCGTTTACCGAGGACGGGTTCACTGACGCCACCCCGTATCTGCTCGAGTTGATGCTGGCAGCGTCGCTTCTTGTGCCGTCACTCGCGGACAGAAGTCCGCCCCGAACATAACGTCGGGGCGGTCGCGGGGCTGATCAGGACCGATCAGGGCCATATAGCACTCAGGACGTCGAGCACGAACGCGAGCCCAGCCGGTCAGCTTGATCGGGGAGTTCACGAAAACTGACGCACTGCCCGCTGGCGCTCGATGACAGATCCCAAGCAGGAAGCCCCACCACGGCGGCCGTCAGCTTGACGCGGGAGACGCCCGCGTTTCGTTCAGTGCTGACACCATCGGAGTACTGGCCATGGTAACGCTGGCGATGTCCTCTGGGCGCACCGCGCTGACTGTCTGACCTGACTTGTGACACGATCGGCGGACTGGCGGGTTAGCGGCTTGTTGACCTGCGGTTTCCCGGTTTCCGGTGATCGGATTTGCGCACTAACCGGCAGTCGTAGAGTGGCCCGGTGCCGTATGTGCCGACGGTGAAGACGGTGTCGGGCGCCACTGCCGTGCAGATCGTCTACTCCTCCCATCGCAGGTCGCGGGATATCGAGCACATCGGCTCCGCGCAGGGTCAGCTTGACGCGGGAGACGCCACGCGTTTCGTTGAGTGCTGACCATCGAATACTGGCCGTGGTGACGCTGGCGATGTCCTCTGGGGACACCGCGCTGACTGTGAGACCTTGACGTAGGCTAGGCGGGCTGCAGGATCAGTCGCAGCCGTTCGAGGCATCGGCCGCGTGTTGGGCCGATGCTGCCGATCGGCAGGCCGAGCTGAACCGAGATCTCCGTATACGACACAGGCGGGTCTGCCATCAAGAGCTCGAGCAGCCGCTGTGACCTGGTGGGCAGCGTGGCAACGGCCAGTCGAACTGCCTGCGCCCGTTCCTCGGTTAGCAGCCGGTCGTCGACCTCGGGCTGGTGCGTGTTAGCGGCGCCGAACGCGACGTCGTGGTCGTCGACCAGCATGACCCTCTTACTGGAAGCGAGGTGCCGCAGACACTCGTGCCGTGCCGTGGTTGCGAGCCAGCTAGCGATCCGTTCCGGGTACTCGATCCTGTTGATGTGCTCGAGTAGACGCAGCCAGGTCGTCTGCACGACATCCGCGGCGTCTATTTCGGCGAGCTTGAAATCTCTGGTCATGGCCCAGATCAGCCGCGAGTACTGATCCACGAGGCTCTCCCACGCGGACTTGTCGCCCGCGGCAGCCAGCCGGATAAGCAAGCCGGCGTCCTGGGCACCGCGGTGGTCGCTCATCGTCGTGATAGCGGCGTCAGCGAGTGCTGACGGCGTGCGCGACTGCTCTTTTCTATGCCCGGTCGTGGCGATCCGAGTCATCTAGCCCTCCTCGCGCGGATTCACCACGTCGTACCTCACTTGGCGCTGGACTCCGGTGTGCTGAGCTCGGCGGCACAATATGCCTGGTCAATACGCACCATCCGCGTGCATCACGGCAGACCAGGTCTTCCACAGGATCTGCATGTCGAGGATCAAGGACCAGTTCTCGACGTAGCGCACGTCGAGCCGTACCGCCTCGTCCCACGGCAGGTCAGATCGTCCGCTCACCTGCCACAGGCCGGTGATTCCGGGCTTGACCGCCAGCCGCCGCCGCACGTGGTATCCGTAGGCATCGGTCTCGCGGGGCAGCGCCGGCCGCGGGCCTACCAGAGACATGTCACCGATCAGCACGTTGATGAGCTGCGGCAGCTCGTCGAATGACCGGCGCCGCAGCCAGTCGCCTACCCGAGTAACTCGGGGGTCCTTTCGGATCTTGAACAGCAAGCCATCGCTCTCGTTGAAAGCGAGGACCTCGGCTAGTCGCTGCTCCGCGTCGACAACCATGGTGCGGAACTTGTACACAGTGAAGGGCTTCCCGTCTTTGCCGATCCTGGTCTGGCGGAACAGCACCGGCCCGTCATCATCGAGCTTGATCGCCACGGCGAGCGCCGCGAGAAACGGCAGCAATACAACCAACACCAGCGCAGCAACGGCCCGGTCAAACGCTGACTTGATCAGCCACCGGGCGCCCGCGAACTCCGGGTGATCCATGTGGAGCAACGGGAGCCCGGCTACCGGCCTGATGGTGGTGCGCGGGCCTGCGACATCGAGCAGCGCGGGCGCGACGCAAAGATCGGTGTCGGTCTTCTCCAGTGTCCAGGCGAGATCTCGCAGCCGCGCGCCGCTCATCTCCGGGCAGGCCAGCACAGCGACGGTGTCGGCCTGCATTTCCTGCACGACGCTGACGACGTTGCCCAGGCCGCCGACGACGGGCAGGCCATCGATCAGCGCGGGCCGGTCCGAGCCGAGCACGCATGCGGCGACCGCCAGCAGGCCGTGGTGGGTGTCCCGGCGCAGGACTGCCGCCAACTCCGCGATGACATCGGCATGGCCCACGAGCACAGTGCGCCGCATGCAGTTGCCGAATACGCGCCGCCGATGCAGCCTTTTGCGGAGGGCGTACCGCATTAATAGGTCAGAAACAACTACGCAGGGCACTGCCACGACCACGTAGCCCCGAGCAACATCCGTTTTGGTCAGGTACGCACCGAAAGCGATCGCCGCTGTGAGGCAAATCCCTGCATTCAGGGTCCGACGGAATTCATCTGAGCCGAGGCCAATGAATCGGGCATCGTATGCGCCGGCGAGCAGAAGTGCGATGATCCAGAGCACAGGCAGGCTCACCGCAAACCAGAAGTAGGCGGCTCCACCCGTGGCACCGCCAAAGCGGACTCCGAAGGCCAGCAGGCCCGCCGCGAGAGCACAGCAAGCATCGGTGACCGCGACCCGCTGCAAGTAGGCTCGCGTCCAAATATGGCCGCTCGACACCAATCGGGTGAACTGTCCGACTTCTAGCGGTTCCGGAACAGTCAAATTCTCCGCCACGCGCCCTCCCACACATTTGCGAGGGCGCCTCGACTCAGGCGCACTCGCCTCCCAGCCCTTGCGTTCTCGGTGGCATAGGGGAGACGCGCAGGTGAACAGCATGGTTGACATGTGCTGCGTTAAGAGTTGGCTGCCAACGCAGGTGAGTGGTTATTAACTGATTAGCCCAATTTCACTAGAACTGAGGCATGTCGAGTTATTTGTGACATCGGGAGAACTCCAGAACTCGAGCTCATGAGATCGCGCCATTTGGGGCGGGCAGGGCGGCATAGTATCGGCTGCGTGAGCGAGGCGGTGCCAGAGCCCGGACCAGAAGACATCAAGATCATCACCCTCGCTAGGGCGGCGAGGGCCCGGGTCGCGTCGGCCGAGGGAGCAGCGGTCCGCGACGAGACGGGCCGCACCTATGCGGCAGCGGCAGTGGCACTGCCGTCGCTGCAGCTATCCGCACTCCATCTGGCCGTTGCCATGGCCGCGTCCAGCGGTGCCAGCGCGCTCGAGGCCGCCGCGCTGGTCAGCGACGGCGACCCGCCAGACCCGCGCGACCTGGCTGCGGTACGTGAGCTGGGGCCGGATGCAGTGGTCTTCCACGCGGCTCCCGACGGCCGCGTCCTGGCGACCTTGCGACCGTGAACGCATCGCGTCAGCCGGGCGACTCAGACACCGGCCTGACAGGCCGGGGTGAGGATCACCTGGGCGTTGCTAGTGCGGATCGAAGCGACGAGCTGCCTGACACGCTGATCCTGCCCCCGGTCCGGCCGCCAGGCCGATGGCGAACACGCTGGCCGCTTCTCCTGGTCGTTGTGTGGGCTGCATTAGCGGCAGTGAACATCATAATCTTCGGCGTCGGCTCCAGTGCGCCTAAAGCCGGGGCGGCCAGGACGACTACAAGACCACACGTCACCGCGACAACGCCCAGCCCGCCGGTTAGCACCCCGTCGAGCATTCCGTCACAGTCTGTCCGGCCGACCCTGGCGGCGCAGGTTCTAGTGCCTGTCACTGCCGTTGCCTACGGGCCGACTGGACTCGATTCGGGCGATAATCCCAGCCAGGCCATCGACGCCATCGATGCGAGCGCGGCGACTGCATGGGAGACGGACTGGTACCGCAGCGCGGCGTTCGGCAACCTGCAGGCTGGCACCGGGTTGCTTATCGACATGGGTAAGCCGGTGACGATCACCAGCATCCGAATCATCCTCGGCTCAACACCGGGTGCTGACGTGGAGTTACTGACTGGGAACGCGCCTGTCCGATCGCAAATGCTCGCCCAGGCCAGGGTCAGCAACGCGGGCGGCACTGTCAGCGTGAATCTGGCCCACCCGGAGGCGGCGCGATACCTGCTCATCTGGTTCAACTTGCTACCGCCGGACTCGACGAGCATGTATCAGGCCGCTGTATACGACGTCAGGCTTGCGGGCACTTCGTGACCGGACTCGACGGCTTGCAGGGACGCTTACATGACTGTGCTGCTGCCAGGGTGGGCTCGCCACATTGCGGTGTCAGTCCTTGCGTGCTGTGCGATCTTCATCGGTGCGGTCGGCGCAGTGGTCCTGAGACTGCAGGCAGCCCAGCGGCTGGACACCGCAGTCAACGTCGCCGTGCAGCGCGCAGTCGGCCAGCACGAGGCCCTGCTGCACCTAGTGGCCGGCCTCGGCGAGAGGGTCGACGTCGGCGTCGCCACGCTTGTACTCGTCGGGCTCTGCCTGGCACGACACAGGCTCAATGGGGCATTGCTCGCAGCGATCGCCATTCCGGTAGCGCCAGCGCTGACCGAGTACATGCTCAAGCCGTTGTTCGCGCTGCCCCATCCCGAGGGTGCGTTTCCTAGCGGCCACACGACCGCAGCGTTCGCCGTGGCAACCGTCGTGGCAGTTCTGCTGGCCACGTCTCGCACGCGGATTTCCGCTCTGTGGCGGCTCGCGATCGCGCTGGCTGCACTGCTCGCGGGAGCAGCGGTTGTCGTTGCAGTGATGGGGCTCGGAATACACACTCTTACCGATGCCCTGGGCGGCGCTGCAGTCGGTGCTGGCGTCACCCTGTCCGTAGCGCTGCTGCTCGACCTGCCGCTCGCGCAGCGGCTGCTGACTCTCGTTGCGGATGCCCGCGGCGAGTTGCGCCGACGGTTCCGTAGCGGCCCCGTCAAGCACGAGCGACCCGACCAGGTGAGGATCTTTGCGGCAGACTTGCCGGATGCGGGGCGACGAGACTGCCGAGACGAACAGGTCGGCGGCGACTGAACTGGGGCGCCAGCCGGGCCAGGCCGCAGCCGCCGGAGCGGTCGCCGTGCTGGCCGCGGCAGTGGCGTGGGGCTGCACCGGGACTGTGGCGCATTTCGCGCCGGTGCTGGCGGCCAGCCCGGCGGGCTGGCCGCTCACCGGGCGTGGGCTGGGCGGGGGCTGGCCGTCGCCGGCTACCTGGGTGAGGTCACGACTGCGGTCGCCTACCTGCTGTACGGCAGAGGCCTGCGGACGGTGACCGCCCCGGTCGCGGTCACAATCGGCCTCGCCGAACCCGCGGTCGCGGCGCTGCTGGGGCTGGTCGTGCTGGGCGAGCGGCTGAGCGCGACGGCAGTGGTCGGCCTGATCCTGATCGGCCTCGCCCTGATAGGCCTCGCCCTGGTCAGCCTCGCCGGGGGTCGGAGGGTGGGAGCGCTGCCGACCGGACCGCCGGGTTAGCGCGGTTTTCCGCGAAGTCGATTCGGAGCAACCCTGACGCCTGGTGCTGCCACCGGTGAGTCGCTGAGCTGCGGCAACTGTCTGGCGATTGCGTATGTTTGGCCGTTTCGCTGCGCCGATCATCCTGGTAAATCATATCAGTTGTTATCGTGTCGTTACACTACCCGCTGCTTCCTGGTCGGCCGAACGTCTTACCAGGCGGGAAGCGGCAGGCAGGCAGCCGGGTGAGGTTCCGGGCAGGACCGGGATGCCGGCCCGACACGGGGCCCTTCTGATAGAAGTGCAGAGTGGCAGCAGGATCACCGCAACGCGATGGCGCGGAGGCGTTCACCGCCCCCGTGCAAGTGAACCATCGACGGTGCGAGGCCCTGCGGGCTTATTTCGCCGACGGGCTGTCGTATGCCCAGGCCGGCGCCCGGCTCGGCTACACCCGCTGGTCGATGATCAACCTGGTGCGGGAGTACCGGGCCGGGAAGCTGGAGCTGTTCGCCCCCGCCCGCAAGCCCGGCCCGCCGCCCGGCACCGCGCCGGCCAGAGACGCCGCCCGCGGCCGGGTGATCGAGCTGCGCCGGCAGGGCCTGTCCACCTACGAGATCTCCGCCCGGCTCGCTGCGGAGCACACGCCGCTGAACCGCACCTCCGTGGGCGAGATCCTGGCCGAGGAGGGGTTCGGGCGGCTGCTGCGCCACCCCGGACCTGCCCAGAGCATCTCGGCGGCCACCCCCGGCCGGGACGCGCAGCTGCCCCGGGCCAAGGTGATCGACCTTGACGCCTGGCCGGCCCGGCTGGACACCACCCGGGCCGGGCTGCTGCTGGTGCTGCCGGACCTGGCCGCCCTGGACCTGCCCGCCCTGGCGCGGGCGGCCGGCTACCCCGGCACCTCCGTCATCCCCGCCGTCTCCTGGCTGGTGTCCCTGCTCGCGCTCAAGCTCACCCGCACCCGCCGGGTCTTCCACGTCGATGACCTGCTCGCCGACCCCGCCGCCGCGCTGCTGGCCGGGATGGCGGTGCTGCCGAAGAAATCGGCGCTCACCGACTACTACTGCCGGCTGTCCCACGACCACTAGCAGAAGTTCCTGGCCGCCCTCGACACCAAGATGATCGCCGTCGGCCTGGCCACCGCCGGGGAGGCGATCTTCGACCTCGACTTCCACGCGGTTATGCACTGGGGCCGCGACCCGGTCCTGGAGAAGCACTACGTGCCCACCCGGTCCCAGCGGGCCCGCTCCGTGCTCACGTTCTTCGCCCGGGACTCCGGCACCCGCAACCTGGTCTACGGCAACGCCGACATCTCCAGGGCAACCCAGGCCCGCGAGGCCATCGAGTTCTGCGACCACTGGAAGGCCGTCTCCGGCAAGGACCCGAAGATGCTGGTCATGGACCAGAAGGTCACCACCCAGGCCGTGCTCGGCGAGCTCGACGGGCGCGGGGTCAAGTTCCTCACCCTGCGGATGCGCTCACCCGCCCTCATCCGCCACATCAACAGCCTGGCCAGCAAGGACTACAAGACGATCACCCTGGACCGGCCCGGCCCGCACAACAAGCCGAAGGTTCACGAGGATCCGGCCGTGAAACTGTCGGACTACCCCGGAACGGTCTGTCAATCCCCTCGAACCGTAGAGACCTCGATAGTGGGAGTTGTGGATGCGCGCGGGGGTGTTCTGGTGCGCCGCGCGCCGGGGCGGGGGC
>JBOHCP010000011.1:0-20280 GCA_050698875.1 Streptosporangiaceae bacterium
GGCCCTGACAGTGCTGGCCCTGACAGTGCTGGCCCTGACAGTGCTGGCCCTGACAGCGCTGGATCGGGCGGCACTGACGCCCCGAACAGCACCAGCTGACTGGAAACTCGGAGTGTGGGCCCGTGACGGGGTTACGGGCGTTGGGTAGCCTCGACAGACAGAGGCCCTGGGACGACACGGTTCCCGCGGACACCGCTTCACTGGAGGACACGGTGACATCGGACCTGGCGGCGATCACCGGCATGGAGGCCCCGCGAGGCCTGCTGATCGGCGGGCAGTGGTCGACCGGACGGGCCGGGACACTGCCGGTGGTCAACCCGGCCACCGAGGATGCGATCACCGAGGTGGCCGACGCGAGCCCGGAGGACGGCCTGGACGCCGTCCGCGCCGCCGCGGACGCGCTGCCGCGGTGGGCCGCCCGGCCGCCCCGGCAGCGAGGGGAGTGCCTGCGCCGGGCTTACGAGCTGATGATGCAGCGCTCGGAGCAGCTAGCCCGGCTGATGGTGGTCGAGAACGGCAAGGCGCTGCGCGATGCCAGGGGCGAGATCGCCTATGCGGCGGAGTTCTTCCGCTGGTACGCCGAGGAGGCCGTCAGGATCGACGGCTCGCTCTCGATCGCACCGTCCGGCGCCAACCGCATCATGGCCATCAGGCAGCCGGTCGGCGTCAGCTACCTGATCACGCCGTGGAACTTCCCGGCGGCCATGGCGACTCGCAAGATCGGCCCGGCGCTGGCGGCCGGCTGCACCGTGCTCCTCAAGCCCGCCAAGGAGACCCCGCTGAGTGCGCTCGCGGTGGCGCAGGTGCTGACCGAGGCTGGCGTGCCCGATGGTGTCGTCAATGTGCTGCCGACGACCAAGCCGGGCCCGCTGACCGAAGCGGTGCTCGCCGACCCGCGGGTGCGCAAGCTGTCGTTCACCGGGTCGACAGAGGTCGGCCGGGTACTGCTCAAGCAGGCGGCGGACTACGTGACGAACTGCTCGATGGAACTCGGCGGCAACGCGCCGTTCCTGGTGTTCGAGGACGCTGACGTGGATGCCGCCGTCGACGGTGCCTTCCTCGCCAAGATGCGCAATGGCGGCGAGGCGTGCACCTCCGCGAACCGGTTCTACGTGCACGAGCAGGTGGCGGGCGAGTTCGCCGCCAAGCTCAGCGCGCGGCTGGCCGCCCTGCGGATCGGGCCGGGCCTGGAGGACGGCGTTGACCTCGGGCCGCTGGTCAACGCGGACACAAGGGACAAGGTGGCGGGCCTGGTGGACTCAGCGACCGGCGACGGCGCGGCCGTGCTGACCGGCGGGCACGCGCCGGACCGGGTGGGCTATTACTACGCACCGACCGTCCTCGACACCGTGCCGTCCCACGCGGGAATCCTCGGGACCGAGATCTTCGGGCCGGTGGCGCCCATCGTCAGGTTTACCGCGGAGGATGAGGCCATCGCGCTGGCGAACGCGACGGAGTACGGCCTGGTGTCCTACTTGTACTCAGGCGACCTGCGACGGTGCCTGCGGGTTGCGGAGGCGCTGGAAGCGGGCATGATCGGGATCAACCGGGGAGTGGTGTCCGACCCGGCGGCGCCGTTCGGCGGCGTCAAGCAGTCAGGTCTCGGTCGCGAGGGCGCGCACGACGGGCTGCTTGAGTTCACCGAGACCAAGTACATCGCCGTCGACTGGTAGCCAGATGGACAGAAGGATTTTCGGGCTCGAGAACGAGTACGGCGTCACCTGCACGTTCCGCGGCCAGCGCCGGCTGTCCCCGGACGAGGTGGCCAGGTACCTGTTCCGCCGGGTCGTGTCCTGGGGCCGGTCAAGCAACGTGTTCCTGCGCAACGGCGCCCGGCTGTACCTCGACGTCGGCAGCCACCCCGAGTACGCCACGCCGGAGTGCGACAACCTGATCGACCTCGTCACCCATGACAAGGCCGGCGAGCGCATCCTGGAAGGCCTGCTCGTGGACGCCGACACCCGGCTGCGGGAAGAGGGCATCGCCGGCGACATCTACCTGTTCAAGAACAACACCGACTCGGCGGGCAACTCCTACGGGTGCCACGAGAACTACCTGGTCGGCCGCCACGGCGAGTTCGGCAGGCTGGCCGACGTGCTGATTCCGTTCCTGGTTACCCGGCAGATCATCTGCGGCGCCGGCAAGGTGCTGCAGACTCCGCGGGGCGCGGTGTACTGCGTGAGCCAGCGAGCGGAGCACATCTGGGAGGGCGTGTCATCCGCGACGACCCGGTCCCGGCCCATCATCAACACTCGCGACGAGCCGCACGCGGACGCCGAGCGGTTCCGGCGGCTGCATGTCATCGTGGGCGACTCGAACATGAGCGAGACCACCATGCTGCTCAAGGTCGGGTCCACCGACCTGGTGCTGCGAATGGTGGAGGCCGGCATCGTGATGCGCGACCTGACGCTGGAGAACCCGATCCGGGCGATCAGAGACGTCAGCCACGACATAACCGGGCGGCGCAAGGTCCGGCTGGCCAACGGCCGCGAGGTCAGCGCGCTCGACGTGCAGATGGAGTACCTGGCCAAGGCGCAGGACTTCACCGCGCGCAAGGGCGCGGACGAGGTCACCAGCCGGGTGCTCGAGTTGTGGGAGCGGACGCTGCGCGCGGTCGAGACCGGCGACCTCGGCCTGGTATCCCGCGAGATCGACTGGATCACGAAGCTCGAGCTGATCGAGCGTTACCGGGCCAAGCACGATCTGCCGCTGGCGTCGCCCCGGGTAGCCCAGCTTGACCTGGCCTATCACGACGTGCACCGCGGCCGCGGCCTGTACTACCTGCTGCAAAAGCGCGGTGCGGTCGAACGGATCTGCCGGGACCTCGACATTTTCGCAGCCAAGTCCATCCCGCCGCAGACGACCAGGGCCAGGCTCCGCGGCGAGTTCATCAGGCGGGCGCAGGAACGGCGCCGTGACTTCACCGTCGACTGGGTGCACCTCAAGCTGAACGACCAGGCGCAGCGGACCGTGCTGTGCAAGGACCCGTTCCGCGCGGTAGATGAGCGGGTGGAGAAGCTCATCGCGGGTATGTAATGCCCGCACGCGTGGTAGCCGGTTGACTACTGACCGGTAACCGCCTGGGGTCCTCCCCTGGCGGGCACATCGTCGGGGGGTCCGGGGTCGTTCTCCCCGGCGGGCACCGCGGGGGGTCCGGTTGATGTCACGGCTGCCCCTGACGCTGCGACCGCTCAGCCGGCCGGCCGACGTCCCGGTCCGCGCGCAGGATCAGGTGCCGCGGGCGCGCAGACTCGGGCGGCCAGCCCGGATGGTGCTGACAGCGGCTGGCTGGCTGCTGGCCGCGGTGGCGCTGTTCACCTGCTACCTGCACCTGTCGCGGACGGTCCCGGCCAATTCGGACGGCGCGTCCATTGCGCTGCAGGCCTGGGCGATGCTGCACGGCAATCCGCTGCTGCGCGGCTGGTGGCTGTCGGACGTGGCGTTCTACACCACCGAACTGCCGCAGTACCTGCTCATCGAGTTCGTGCACGGCCTGAACCCGGACGACATGCACATCGCGGCCGCGATGACCTACACCCTGCTGGTTCTGCTGGCCGCCTTCGTCGCCAAGGGCCGGGCGACCGGAGCCGAGGGCCTGATGCGCGCCGCGCTGGCGGTCGGCATCATGGTGGCGCCGCCGCAGGGCAGCGTCTACGAGCTGATGCTCGAGCCGGATCATGTCGGCAGCGTGGTCCCGGTGCTGCTGCTGGTCCTAGTGCTGGACCGGGCGGGCCGCCGGTGGTTCGTGCTGCCGCTGGCCTACCTGCTGGTTACCTGGGCGCTCATCGCCGACCAGGTGATCCTCATCTCGGCGGTTGGACCGCTGATCTTCGTAGCCGTGCTGCGCGGCTACCGCCGGCTGGCCATGCTGCGCCGCCGGGCCTGGACGGCGTGGTTCGAGCTTGGCCTGGTGGCAGCGGCCGCAGCGGGCGCCGCCACGGCCGGCCGGATCCTCAAGCTGATCAGGGACAGCGGTGGCTTCCGGCTGAATCCGGTGAACAACCAGCTGGCCTGGTTCGGCATGCTGCCGCACAACGCCCTGGAGACGCTGCAGGGCATCCTGGTGCTCTTCGGTGCCAACTTCCCTGGCCACCAGATCGGCCTCGTCGCGGCCGTCGGCCTGCTGCACCTCGTGGGAATCGGGCTGGTGCTCTGGTCGATCTGCGTGGCGGTGCGGCGGCTGTGGCGGCTGCCGATCGCGGTCCAGCTTATGGCGGCGTCGGTCTGCTTCACCGTGCTCGCTTACCTGCTCGGCCCGAACGCGCTAGTCGCGCAGTCCAGCCGCGAGATCGCCGCCGTGCTGCCGCTCGGCGCTGCGCTGGCCGGGCGACTGCTCGCCCGGCGGCTGCGGCGGGCCAGGCTCGCGCCGGCGCTCACGGCGGTGCTCGCCATCTACCTGGCCGGGCTGGTGTTCTACGCGACCCGGCCGCCGGTGCCCGCCAACAATCAGACGCTGGCCGCCTGGCTGACTCAGCACCGGCTGCGCTACGGGCTGACGCCCAGCTACTGGCTGGGCAACTCCACCACCGTGGACAGCGGCGGCAAGGTGGCCGTGCGCACTGTGCAGACGGCCGGGACGAGCGTATCGCCCAACCTCTGGGAGATCGATCTCGGCTGGTACTCGGCCAGGAGGCACGCGGCGAACTTCGTCGTCATGCCGGGACCCGGTGCCTGGCGGCACAACCCGGCCGCGGGCCCGATCGTGCGCAGCTTCGGCCGGCCAGCCTGGGTGTACGTGCTGCCCGACTACACCGTGCTGGTCTGGACCCGCAACGTGCTGTCGCGGCTGGGCTGACGCCAGGCCCGCCGGGACAAGGCAGCTGGCGGCCGGCGGTAGGCTGGCCGCCATGCGCCGCCTCGCCCTAGCCGTGCTTGCCCCTGTCGCCGCGACCGCCGTCCTGGCGGGCTGCGGGGGAGGAGCTTCATCCGGTAACGCCAACGACGCCGTGAACGTGACCGGCAGCTTCAACAAAGCGCCGACGGTCACCATCCCGGCCGAGAAGGCCAGCACCAACCTCGTCATCAGCAAGCCGATCCAGGGGACCGGCGCACCGCTCAAGCCGGCCAACGCCGCGCTCGCCAACGTGGTGATCTACAAGTGGAGCGGCACCAAGCACAGCCTGGCCGACTCCACATTCGGCAGCGGCCCGCAGATGATCCCGGCCCAGATGGGCCTGCCGGGTCTCGCGAGCGCGCTGAAAGGCGCCCGGCTGGGCAGCCGGGTCGTCGCCGTGCTGCCGCCCAAGTACGGGTACGGCACCGCAGGCGACTCCCAGCTCGGCGTCACCGGCACCGACACGCTGGTGTGGGTGATCGACCTGATCCAGCAGTACTCAGGCAGCCAGTCCGCGTCGGGCTCGCAGGTGTCCAGCGGCGGCGGCGCGCTGCCGACCGTCACCGCGAAGCCGGGCCAGGCCCCGGCGGTGACCATACCGAAGACCTCGCCGCCTAGCACGCTCTCGGTGACCACCCTGATCAAGGGGGCCGGGCCGAAGCTGGCCACCGGCGACACCGTCGTCGCGCAGTATGTCGGATCCATCTGGCGGACCGGCCAGGTGTTCGGCAGCACCTGGCCCTCCTCGCAGCAGCCGGAGGGGGCGCCGTTCAGTTTCCAGCTCGGCGGCGGCGTGCTGACCGGCTTGTCGGAGGGCCTGGCCGGGGTGCCGGTCGGCAGCCGGGTGATGCTGGTCATCCCGCCCGCACTCGGCTACGGGCCGCAGGGCGGTAACGCCAGCGCCGGGATAGAGAAGACCGACAGCCTGGTCTTCGTCGTCGACGTCATCGGATCGCTGGCCAAGGGCTAGCCCGGTTAGTTCCAGCGCTCGAACGGCTCGATGATCTCGGCGCCCGCCAGGAAGGCCGGCAGCAGCTCGCGGAGCCTGCCGGGATAGAACCGCTCGGAGCTGGACAGCACGTCGGGGAGCTGCCACCAGTGCGATCCCGTGTACTCTTCGCGCTCCTCCGCGGTGCGCCCGCCTGCGGTGACGAGCGGCGTGCTCGCGTCCAGGTCCACGCCAACCACCACCTCGTGCTGGAGCCGCCTGATCCCGCGCGCGGCCCAGGTGGCGGAGCGCCGCCAGCGTGGCGGCCCGACCTCCGCGGGTGATATCACCAGCCCGGTCTCCTCGGCAATCTCACGGGCCGCCGCCTCGGCGTAGCCCTCGCCAGCCTCGATCCCGCCGCCGGGCAGCTCCCACCAGTGCCCAGCGGCCCGAGATGCGAGCTCCGCCCGCAGCAGCAGGATCAGGCCATCGCGGTCCCGCAGCACGATCCGGACGCACGACCGCTCGATGTCGTACCGCGGGCGCTCGGCGGTCAGCGCCGCGGCGTGCCGGCCGGCTGCTGCGGCGGCGAGGAAGTAGGGCAGGTCCTCGGCCAGGCCGCGGCCCATGGTCTGCAGCGCGACAGGACTGTCCGCCAGCGCCTGCGCGAGCCCCGTCACGCTCACCCGGACCAGATTGTGCCGCGCTGCCAGTGGGGCGGCCGCGGCCAGAACTGCCGCGCCGAGATCGCCGCCTAGCTCGGGCATTACCAGGTCAGCCCGGGCGAGCGCAACCTGGCCGTAGGCGGTCAGGCTGTGGTGGGAGATGCCCAGGTGCCGATCGCGGCGGTCGGCCCCGCTGATCCGCAGCGAGCCGACGGGCCTGCCGTGCAGCGCGGCGGCGGCGTTGACCGCTTCGCCCGCGGCGACGCCTGAGAACCCCCAGTGGGTGCCGGTGCCCAGGTTGCCGGGGCCCTGAGCCACGATCGCCACCTCCGCGCCCAGCGCGTGCCGGGCCGCCAGCAGTCCGCTGTGCACGGTGACCGCCTCAAGGTCGCCGCCGAATGCCTGCCCGGTGGTCACCGTGCCGGCCAGCCAGCCGGCCTCGGTGAGCGCCGCGGCCGACCGGGAGAACCAGGCGGGTAGCGCTCCGCCATCCTGCATGACGTAGCAGATGCGAGCGCCCGGCCTGCTCTCCAGGTAGCCAGCGGCGATGGCCGGCACCGCCGAATGCAGGTCGGCGATCACCACCGGCAGGCCCGCCAGGTCGTCGGCGTCGCGCAGCACGTCGTGGAACGCCGAGCCCGGCTCGTCAGCGCCCGCGACGCACGCCTGCAGCGGCGTGTACCTGGCCTTGACCAGGTGGCCAGGCATGTCGGGATCGGGCGGCAGCCGGTCCGGGATGGCCACGACGAGCGCGTATCCGCCGGTACCGAGCCCGAGGTCCAGCGCGGCGGTATTCAGCAGCACCCGGTCGCCTGGCCGCGGCGTGCCGGTGAGCCGGGGGTAGGCGATCGCCGGCACGGTCGCGTTGCCCACCTCTACCTGGACTTCCTGCGCACCTCGCCACGCGCGGCCGAGCGCGGAAACTTCGCCACTTCGCCACCTGATCACTCCGGCAGGGTAGCGTCGGTCGCGGGAAGGGATGGGGATGTCCAGGCGCAAGACGGAGCGGCTGCTCAGCCTCGTGGTCTGCCTGCTATCGGCGCGCCGGTACCTGACCGCCAGTCAGATCAGGGCCGCGGTGCCTGGCTACCCGGAGTCGTTCGACGCCTTCAAGCGCATGTTCGAGCGCGACAAGGAGGAGCTGCGCGAGCTGGGCATCCCGCTGGAGACGGGCACCAACGCGGGCGGCGACGAGGAGCTTGGCTACCGGATCTCCCGGCAGGCATACGAGCTGCCTGATATCAGGCTGGAACCGGACGAGGTGGCCGTGCTCGGCCTGGCGGCCAGGGTGTGGCGGCGGGCCGAGCTGGCGGGTGCGGCTGACGGTGCTCTGCTCAAGCTCCGCGCCGCGGGCGCCGACTCGGAGGACGACCTGAGTCAGCTCAGAATCGAGCCGCGCGTCCAGACCGCGGAGCCAGCCTTCGGCCCGCTGTGGGAGGCGGTCAGGGATCGCAGGCCGGTCGCGTTCGGGTACCGGGTACCCGGCCGCGGCGCATCGCTCCGCCGCAGTCTGGAGCCGTGGGGGGTGGCCTACCGGCACGGCCGCTGGTACGTCGTCGGCCTCGATACCGACCGGGGCGCCGAGCGCGTGTTCCGGCTCGGCCGGATCGAGGGCACGGTCACCTTCACCGGGCCGGCCGGGTCGGTCACCGTGCCACCCGGCACCGACGTGCGGGCGGCGGTCCGCGACTGGGATCACGGCGCCGCGGCGCCGCGGACCTGCCTGCTGCTGGTCCGGGCCGGCGCCGGCCATGACCTGCGCCGGTACGCCGACAAGATCGCGGCTGATCACCACCCGGGCTGGGATCTGGTCGAGCAGAGTTACTCCGATGCCGTCTGGTGGAGTGAGCACGTCGCCTCGTTCGGCGCCGACGTGGTGGTGCTCGAGCCGAGCGACCTGCGAGACGCCGTGATCGGGCGGCTGAAGGGGGTGCTCGCGTGACGTCGCGGGCGGATTCCCGGCCGGCGAGCACCGTCGGCGCGGCGGTCCCGCCCGGCCGGGCGGCCGGCGAGACCGCGACGGAGCGGCTGCAGCGGCTGCTTGCCCTGGTGCCCTACGTGATGAGCAGGAATGTTGCCGGGATGGCGGAGACCGCGGCGGCCTTCGGCATCACCGAGCGCGAACTGGTGGACGATCTCAACCTGCTGTGGTGCGTCGAGCTGCGCTCGCCCGACCCGTACTGCCCGATCGACCTGTCCTATGAGGGCGGGGAGATCGTGGTGAGGGAGGCCGAGGCGATCGGCCGGCCGCTCAGGCTCGGCGTCGACGAGGCGTGCGCGCTGCTGATCGCGCTGCGCATGCTGACGGAACTGCCTGACGTCGGCGACGGCGCGGCGCTGGCCAGGACGATAGCCAAGCTGGAGGCGGCGGCCGGGGCTGCGGCCGGGCCGAGCGCTCAGGTGGCCGTCGCCATCGACGACATCGCGGCGCAGTCGGCGGTGACCGCGGTCGCGGCTGCGCTGGAGCGCGGCAGGCGACTGCACATCTCCTACTACGTGCCTGGCAGGGACGAGGCCACCGAGCGCGACGTGGACCCGATGCGGCTGGTGGTCTCGGAGGGCCGCAGCTACCTGGAAGGCTGGTGCCGGCGGGCGGACGCGGTCCGGTTGTTCCGGCTGGACCGGATCCTCGCCATCGAGGTGCTTGAGGTGCCGAAAGACGTGCCGCCCACCGCGCAGCACGTCGACGTCGACCACGGTCTGTTCCGGCCATCTCCGCAGGACGTGCACGTCGTGCTCGAGGTCGGCCAGCACGGCAGGTGGGTCGCCGACTACTATCCGTGCGAGCAGGTAACGGAGCTGGACGGCGGCTGGCTCCGGGTACGGCTGCGGACCCCGGACACGCGGTGGGTGCGCAGGCTGGCCCTGCGGCTGGGCGAGGACGGGCGGCTGGTGTCACCGCCGGAGCTTGGCGAGCAGGTGCTCGCGGATGCCGCAGCCGCCCTGGGTAACTACGACACGTGGCGCGAATAGCGCCGAATGCGCCGACCGGGGCCGATGACGCGAGCTAACCGAGCTTATTCCCGGCCGGTACCGTGCCGGTCACCCGTCGGCCGCCGGGCCGACGCGTGCGGTGGCTTCGATGGAGGGCGAGTGTAAACTCGGCAGCGAAGGACGCGGCTCCGCCAGGGGACGCTCTGCTGAATTGGGGACATGAAGATGCCCGACGGACTCTTTTCTGGCTGGCACATCGCCATTCTCGTGGTGGTGCTGGTGGTGCTGTTTGGCGCCAGGCGGCTGCCCGGGGCGGCTCAGGCGCTCGGCCAGTCGATGCACATCTTCAAGAAATCGGTGCAGGGGCTGAGCTCGGACGAGCAGAACAGCGCCGCGAATCCCCCGCCGGGCGCGACGGCGCTGCCGGCCTCTCTGGCGCTGGATCCGACCCAGCAGCAGCTGTCTGATCTGCAGCGGCAGGTGGAGGCGCTACAGCAGCAGGCGGCCACCGCGGGCAACGGGCAGGCCGGGCAGACCCAGACGCAGCAGCCGCTGTAGCTTCCTGCCGTCATGGCCACGACCGACAACGAGCTGTTCGGAGCGGCCAGCGAGGCCGAGCCGGACCGCGAGGACCTGGGGCTGAGTCGGCGGGCTAACCCGCAGGCCCGGATGCCGCTCCTGGAGCATATCCGCGAGCTGCGCAACCGGGTGATCAAGATCGCGGTCGCGGTCGCGGTGGCGACGGTGGCGGGCTGGTTTTTGTGGCGGTGGGTGTGGCCGTTCATCAGCGCGCCGTACTGCAAGGCGCAGGCGACCTCGCCCGCGGCGGGGGTGCTGGCCCGCTCGGTGGGGAAGGTCGGGGGATCGAGCTGCCGCCTGTATGTGACGGGGCCGTTTGACGCGCTATTGCTGCGTGTGCAGATCGCGATCGCGGTCGGGGTCATCATCTCCTCGCCGGTGTGGCTGTATCAGGTGTGGGCGTTCATCGCGCCCGGCCTGTACAGGCGGGAGCGGCGCTGGGCCTACTACTTCGTCGGCGCGGCGCTGCCGTTGTTCGCGATCGGGGCCACGATCGCCTACTTCGCAATGACCCGCGGCCTGGAGTTCCTGCTGCGCATGGTCCCGGCCAATGCCACCGCGCTGATCACGATTAACACCTACCTGTCCTACGCGGGCGCGATGCTGCTGATTTTCGGGCTGGCGTTCGAGATGCCGCTGGTGTTCGTGCTGCTCAACATGGCCGGTGTGCTGACCCACGCGCGGTTCCGCAAGTGGCGGCGGGTGATCATCTTCCTGGTGTTCGCGTTCGCGGCCGTGTTCACCCCCAGCCCCGACCCGCTGTCGATGCTGGCGCTGGCAGTCCCGTGTGTGGTACTGGTCGAGGCTGCCGAGGTATTCGCCTGGGCCAACGACCGCCGCCGCGCCAGGCGCGGCAGCCTGGAGTTCCCCGGCCTCACCGACGACGAGGTCGCCAGCTACGGCCTCGACAAGCCGCTCGGCGAGCAGGCCAGCGCCACCAAGTAAACTTCAGTCTTAGGGTCGCTGGTGGCCTCCGGGAAGAAGGAGGCGCTCCGGATGTCTGTGTGCTCGCTCGCCGAGTATTACGCCGACCGCGCCGCGGAGTACGACGAGGTCTACCGCAAGCCCGAGCGGCAGGCGGACCTGGCCCGGCTGAAGCAGTTGCTGCCGCCGCTGGTGGCGGGCAAGCGGGTGCTGGAGATCGCCGCGGGCACCGGTTACTGGACCCGGGTGCTGGCCACCACGGCGGCCGCGATCACGGCGACCGACGTGAACGCCGAGACCATCGCCATCGCCTCGCAGCGCGACTACGGCCCCGCGCCGGTCGCCCTGCGCACCGCGGACGCCTACCGGCTGGACGCCGTGCCAGGCGAGTTCGACCTGGTGTTCTGCGGCTTCTGGTGGTCGCACATCGCGCGTGCTGATATCCCGCGGTTCCTGGCCGGCGTGCGCGGCCGGACCGGGTCAGGCACTCCACTGCTGCTCGTCGACAACCGGTACGTGCCCGGCAGCAACACCCCGATCAGCCGCACCGGGCCCGATGGCGACACCTATCAGCGCCGCAACCTCGCGGACGGCCGCGAGTACGAGGTGCTGAAGAACTTCCCCAGTCGCGAGCAGCTGACTGCCGACCTGGATCCCGCGGCAACCGACCTGGCCTGGGCCGAGCTGGAGTACTACTGGCTGGCCAGCTGCGTCTTGCGCTAACCGGCACGGCACTGACGGGCGAGCGGCACCGCTCAGGCGGTGTCCCAGAGGAACACCGCCTAGTCTTGGGCCATGAGCTCGCTGGCGGGTCCGCGGCCTGGCGAGGTGGTTGACCGGCCGGAGCTGGCCGCGTTCCGTCGCCTGTATGACTTTGATTTTGACGACTTCCAGGTGACCGCCTGCGCCGCGGTGGAGGACGGTCACGGGGTGCTGGTCGCCGCGCCGACCGGCTCAGGCAAGACGGTCATCGGCGAGTTTGCCGTGCACCTCGCGCTCGCCGAGGGGCGCAAGTGCTTCTACACCACGCCGATCAAGGCGCTATCCAACCAGAAGTACGCCGATCTGGTCGCTCGCTACTCGGCTGCCCGGGTCGGCCTGCTGACCGGCGACAACAGCATCAACGGCGAGGCACCCGTCGTGGTCATGACCACCGAAGTGCTGCGCAACATGCTGTATGCGGGGTCGCTGACCCTGGCCGGGCTCGGGTACGTCGTGCTCGACGAGGTGCACTACCTCGCCGACCGGCTGCGCGGTGCGGTGTGGGAGGAAGTGATCATTCAGCTTCCGGAGTCGGTGCAGGTGGTCGCCCTGTCCGCCACGGTGAGTAACGCGGAAGAGTTCGGCGAGTGGCTCGAGCAGGTGCGCGGTGGCACGGCGGTGGTCGTGGACGAGATCAGGCCGGTGCCGCTGTCGCAGCACATGCTCGTCGGCCGGCGGCTGTACGACCTGTTCTCCTCGCGGGGCGCCGTCGATCCCGACCTGCGCCGGGCCGCCCAGCGGTATCTGGCGGCCGACCGGCGGCCGGGCTGGAGCGGCGGCGGGCGGGGGGCGCCGGGTGCGCGCTACCGCAAGCCAAGCCGTCCGGACGTGATCGAGTGCCTCGACGCCGCCGGCCTGCTGCCCGCGATCACGTTCATCTTCAGCCGGGCGGGCTGCGACGCCGCCGTGCAGCAGTGCCTGGCGGCCGGGCTCCGGCTGACGACGCCAGAAGAGGCCGCCGAGATCGGCCGCATCGTCGCGGCGCGCACCGCGGGACTGGCGGACGCCGACCTGGCCGTGCTCGGCTACGCCGACTGGCTAGCCGGGCTCCGGCGCGGCATCGCCGCGCATCACGCGGGGCTGCTGCCGACGTTCAAGGAGGTCGTCGAGGAGCTGTTCACGGCCGGCCTGATCCGCGCGGTGTTCGCCACCGAGACGCTCGCGCTCGGCGTGAACATGCCGGCCAGGACCGTGCTGATCGAGAAGCTGGACAAGTGGAACGGCGAGCATCACGCCGAGCTGAGCGCCAGCGAGTACACCCAGCTGACCGGGCGGGCCGGGCGCCGCGGCATCGACGTCGAGGGGCACGCCGTCGTGGTGTGGCATCCCGCGCTCGATCCCGTTGCGGTGGCGGGCCTCGCGGGCACCCGAACGTACCCGCTCACCTCCAGCTTCCGGCCGACCTACAACATGGCGGTCAATCTGGTCGGCCAGCTCGGGCAGGTGCGCGCGGCGAAGCTGCTGGAATCGTCGTTCGCGCAGTTCCGTGCCGACCGCGGGGTCGTGGGGCTGGCCAGGGAGGCGGCCAGGCTGCGCGAGGAGATCGCCGGGCTGGCCGTGACCTGCGCACGGGGCGACATCGAGGACTACGACCGGCTGCGACGTGAGCTCGGCCAGTGCGAGCGGGACGACTCGCGGCAGCGATCGGCCGCGCGCCAGGCAGAGGCCATCGCGTCGGTAGAGAAGCTGCGGCCGGGCGACATCATCAGCGTGCCCGGCGGACGCCGGGCCGGCATCGCCGTGGTGCTGCAGCCAGGCAAGGCGGCCGCGGTCGGCGGGCCGCAGCCGCTGGTGATGACCGCCGGCCGGCAGGTCAAGCGACTGTCGCTGGCCGACTTCCCGGTACCCGTCAGCCCGATCGAGCGGATCAGGATCCCGAACTGGTTCAGCCCGCGCTCGCCGAGCGACCGCCGCGACCTGGCGTCGACCGTGCGGAACAAGCTGGCCGGCCGGGAGGTGCCTGCTGATGCGCGGCGCGGCTCGGAGCGTGACACCAGCGCCGTCGACGAGCTGCGCCGCCGGCTGCGCAAGCACTCCTGCCACGACTGTCCTGACCTTCAGCTCCACCTGCGGGACCTGGCCAGGCGGGGCAGGCTGGACCGGGAGGCGGACAAGCTCGAGGAGCGCGTCGCGGGCCACTCGCACGTGCTGGCCCGGACCTTCGGCCGGGTCTGCGCCGTGCTCACCAAGCTCGGCTACATCGCGGGCGACGACGTGACGGCCGAGGGCTCGCGGCTTGCGGGCCTGTATGCCGAGCTCGACCTGCTCGCGGCGGAGTGCCTGCGCCGCGGCACCTGGGCCGCCCTGACCGCGCCCGAGCTGGCGGCGTGCGTGTCGGCGCTGACCTACGAATCGCGCCGGGAGGATGGCCGCGCAGCGCGACTGCCCCCCGGCCGGCCCCGCGAGGTGCTGGCAGAGATGACCGCGATCTGGCGCGAGGTGTCGGCGGTGGAGGACGCCCACCATCTGGCGTTCCTGCGTGAGCCCGAGCTGGGGTTCGCCTGGACGGCGTTCGCCTGGGCCAGCGGCACGCCGCTAGAGGAACTTGTTGGCCCTGACCTGGGCGCCGGCGACTTCGTCCGCGCTGTCAAGCAGCTCATCGACCTGCTGGGGCAGATCGCCGTGGTCGGCGGCGAGCTGGCCGGGACCGGCCGGGCCGCCGCGGACGCGCTGCGCCGCGGCGTTGTGGCTTACTCGTCGGTCGAGTAGCCCGCGGGCGTGACAAGCCCGGTCTCGTAGGCCAGCACCACCGCCTGGGCACGGTCACGGAGGCCGAGCTTGGCGAGGATGCGGCCGACGTGGGTCTTGGTCGTCTGCTCGGCGATGATCAGGGTGTCACTGATCTCGGCGTTCGACAGGCCGCGGGCGATCAGTCGCAGCACCTCGGCTTCCCTGTGGGTGAGGGCGTCGAGAGTGCCAGGAACGGGCCGGTCCTGGCGGGGCCGGGTGGCGAAGTCGGCGATGAGCCTGCGGGTCACCGACGGGGCGAGCAGCGCGTCGCCGGCGGCTACCACGCGAACGGCGTGCACCAGCTCGGCGGCGGTGGCGTCCTTGAGCAGGAAGCCGCTGGCGCCTGCCCGCAGCGCCGCGTACACGTAGTCGTCAAGGTCGAAGGTCGTCAGCATCAGCACGCGCGGCCGCGGCTCGCCCGCCGCGGCGCTGCCGAGGATCTCGCGGGTCGCCTGCAGCCCGTCCATGACCGGCATCCGCACATCCATGAGGATCACGTCGGGATGCAGGTGCCGCGCATGGCGGACCGCGGCGGTGCCGTCGGCGGCCTGGCCCACCACCACCAGGCCCGGCTGGGCGGCGAGCACCGCGGCGAAGCCCTCGCGGACCATCGCCTGATCGTCGGCAATGAGGCACCGGGTTGTGACAGCGGTCCGGTCGGCGGGGTCGCCGGGGATCACGCTGCCTCGCCGAGCGGGAGCACAGCGGACACCACGAACCCGCCGCCGGGCGCCGGGCCTGCTGACAGCGAGCCGCCAAGCAGTGCCACCCGCTCGCGCATGCCGGCTAGTCCGTGGCCTGCCCCGTGTTCGCTGCCTTGCGCGTGGTCAGTGCCTTGCGTGTGTGCGCGGCCCGGCGCGGACCCGTGGGCGGCGGCGTCGGCCGGACGGGTGTCGGTGTCGGCAGGCTCGTTGGCCACCTGCAGGACGACTGTGGCGCCGTTCACGTCCACCGACACGGTGACCGCCGCCCCTGGGGCGTGCTGGCTGACGTTGGACAGCGACTCCTGCACGATCCGGTAGGCGCACAGCGCGACGCCGGCCGGCACCCGAGCGAGAGTTCCCGGCACGGATAGCTCGACCGACACCCCCGCTCGGCGGGCCGCGTCCACCAGCGCAGGCAGGTCGGCGAGTCGCGGCTGCGGCGCTAGCTCGGCAGGCTGGTCGTAGCGGAGCACGCCGAGCAGTCGCCGCATGTCGGCCAGCGCCTCGCGGGCTACGTCGCTCAGCGCGGCGAACTCAGCTCTCACCGGTTCGGACAGGTTGACGAGCCGGTAGGGCGCGGTCTCGGCGCGGACCGCGACCAGGGACATGTGGTGGGCGACGACGTCATGCAGCTCACGCGAGATCCGGGTGCGCTCTTCGAGCGCGGCCCGCCGCGCCTGCTCCGCCTGGGTGCGCTCGGTCTGGACGGTCAGCGCTAGCTGGGTGCGCTGCCGCGCCCTGACGCTGTCGAGCGCGATCGCCACGAGGGCGAAGATGATCGTGGCGCTCACCGGGCCGCCCTGGTCGTGCACTCTGGCGGCGAGCCACAGCGACCACGGCACCAGGGTGAACGCCCACATCCACCACAGCACTGGCCGCCGCCCGGAGATCCCGGCCAGGCAGAACTGCGCGAGCACCGCGATTATCTGCGGCGGTCCCCAGGGCCAGCCGCCCCACCAGGCGGCGGGTGCCAGCGGCGCGAGTAGCAGCGCGACCCACCCGATCCGCCAGGCCGACGTCGGGAACCTGACAGCTAGCAGCAACGGTGCGACCACCGCCACCCCGAGCGCCCGCTGCTCGAAGCCGGGCGGTAGCGCGCTGACCGAGTGATGCCCCGTTCCGGAGGGCAGCGTGCCGTGCGCGCCGGGCACCCCGTGCACCGTGGCGGCATTGAGGGCGCACAAGAGGCCGACAGCTACGAAGACAGCCCAGCGTTCCTGCGCCGAGCGTCCCCGCCACGCGGGCGCCGGATCTGGCCCGGTCAGCACCCGGACGAGTCCGTCCCATGCTTGCCGCGCCGCTGCCCTTACCACCTCGGGAATGGCAGGCCGCGGCAGCGCACTGACATGCTGCCCGGTCACGGTCACAGCGTAGGTGGCGCACGCCGGAGAGTCGTCAATCCGGCGATTGTCATACCGGGGTATCACTGCGACCCGTCGGCCGCTAGCGGTACCAGGCCGGTATGACGTCAGAGTCGGCTCCGTGGTGTGACGACCTGGCACCGTCGGCCTCGGCAGGCTGAAGCCGCGGTGCTCATCCTCACGCGCCGCACACGGAGGCGCATCATGAATGTCCAGATCACCAACCTGACCCGGAGGTTCGGCCGGGCTGTGGCGGTGGCCGGGGTGGACCTCGAGGTCGGCACCGGCGTTTTTGGCCTGCTAGGCCCCAACGGGGCGGGTAAGACCTCGCTGCTGCGGATGATGGCCACCGCGGTGCCGCCGAACTCCGGCACGCTGCGGTTGCTCGGCCGGGACCCCAGAATGCCCGGCCCTCGACGGGAGATCCGCCGTCGGCTCGGCTACCTGCCGCAGCACCCCGGCTACTACCCGGGGTTCACCGTTACCGAGTTTGTCGAATACTTCGCGCTGCTCAAGGAAATGCCGTCGGCGCGCGTTCCCGGCGCGGTGGCGACCGCGGTGCAACGCGTCGGTCTCAGCGACCGCGCCCACGCGCGCTTGCGCACGCTGTCGGGCGGAATGCTGCGCCGAGCAGTCATCGCGCAGGCCATCGTCAACGAGCCGGAACTGCTGCTGCTTGACGAGCCCACCGCCGGGCTGGATCCGGAGCAGCGGGTGGCGTTCCGCGCCCTGCTCCGGGACCTCGGCCAGCGGGCCACCGTCATCGTGAGCACGCACCTGGTAGAGGATGTCGGCGCTGCGTGCAACTGGCTCGCGCTGATGGACAGCGGCCGAATCGTGTTCCATGGCACGCCGGACAACCTCACCGCTCGCGGTGCGGGCCACGGCACGGGCGACGCGCCCCTAGAGCGCGGCTACAGCGCTGTCCTGTCGGAGGCCCGGTCATGACCGCGACGAGCACTCCAGTCCCGGCCAGGTCACTGCAGATCCGGCGCCGCCGAGGCGTCGCGGCCGCCCGGCTGATGCGCCTCGAGCTCTGCCACAACGCGATGCTGTGGATACTCCCCGTGGCGGTAGCGGTGTTCTGGTTCGTCAGCTACCGCAAGATCATGGCCACCCCCCCAGTCTGGGTTCTGCGCGCGAGCGATTTCCAGAGCGGAATCGCGGCCGACTTCATTGTGCCGGTGGTGGGTGCGGCCGTGTGGATGGGCTCACGGGAGGCCCGCCGTCACATGACTGACCTGATGACCATCACCGCCCGGCCACGGTGGACCCGGCTGCTCGGCGCCTGGGCTGCCACGACGATGTGGGCGCTGGTGGGTTTCCTGATCTGCCTTGCCGTCGTGTACGGCGTCACCGCCCACGAGGTGACCTGGGGCGGACCGTTGTGGTGGCCGGCGGCAGTCGCGGCCGCGTGCTTGCCTGCCTACTGCGCGCTCGGGTTCGTCGCGGGAGTTCTGCTGCCCAGTCGGTTCACGGCGCCGGTGGCCGCGATCGCCTCATTCTTCCTGCTGGTGCTCAGCACCGAGCTGATCACCGGCAGCCACTCCTACTGGCAGATCTCCCCAGTGGTCGCCGGTCCCTGGGACGTCGGCCCCGACCCGGCGGTTGGGATCTTCTACCCCTACGTGCCCGACCTGTCCATCGCGCAGCTGATGTTCCTCATCGGCCTCGTGATTGCGGTGCTAGGCGTCATGGCCCTGCAGGGTAGCGCCCGGCCTGTCCGGGTCGCCGCTGCGGCCCTGGCCGCGGCGGGACTGCTGGCAGCTGGTACCGCGGTCAAGCTGACCGGCACCGGCACGCTGGACGCCCACGGCATGATGACCATCCCGGCGCTGCACGACGCGGCCAGCGACCGGCCGATCCAGTTCACCCCTGTCTGCAGTAGGACGCCGATCCCGGTGTGTCTGAACCCCGCCTACGCCAGCTACCTGCCTGCAGTTACGACAGGACTCGATCCCGTGCTGCTGGAGATCGCGGGGCTGCCCGGCGCACCCGTCCGGGTCATTCAGGTCGCCGCCACCTACCAGCAGGGAGCGGGCAACGAAGTCGCCATCGGACTGACCGGCGATCCGCTCCGGGGCGAGCCGCCCGAGTTCCGTCTGCTGCTTCCCGACCCGACCGGCGGAGCCTCGCTGAGCATGCCTGAGATGGCCGACCTGGCACGGACGGCCAGCGGGCCCGACCTCATCGCGAACCTCGTCGGCGACGGGCCCGGCGCGTCGCAGGCCCAGCACGCCGTCGCGGCCGCGTTGTCGCTGGCCGCCCGCCTGCCGGTCACCGGCAGTGTCGGGCATTTGCGCCGCTCGGCTTGCAGCTCGCGGACGTCGGCAGACTGCCACCCGGCCGGGTCTGGTGTGCTCGCCGTCAGCAACTCGGAGTACGCAGCGGCGCAACGGTTCGACGCTCTGCCGTTGCCGGCCAGGCGGGCCTGGCTCGCTCGATACCTTCCGGCACTACGAGCCGGTCAGATCGCGCTGGCGCAGCTGCCATGACCGCGGAGCGGATAGTCGAGCGGGGGTCGGCGCACGAGGGCGTCGGCATGGGCGTGCCTGCGGCCGGTCTGCGCATGGTCTGGCTGCATGCGGTCAGCCGGCGGGTGCCGGTCGCCCTGGCGGCCCTCGCGGCGTGCGGCGTCGGCCTGCGGGTCGCCCTGATCGGACACTGGGACGCCTACGGCGCGCTGCAGCTGCCGCTGGTCTTCGAGGCAGCGACGGCGACCGTCGTGACGATCAGCACGGCGAGTTCGCTCGGCGAGCCAGAGCGCGTGACCGGGCGCTGGTTGCCATGGCTGCGATTCGGATTCGTTGCCGCGATTACGGCGGCCGCGGTCGGGGGGCTCGCCGCTGGTGCGGTGGGCGGCCACCTGGCCGGCGGGACGCTCGATGTGCTGCGCAACGTTGCTGGTCTGGTCGGCATCGGGCTGCTGTGCGCCGCCGTGCTGGGCGGCGGGCTGGCCTGGGTAGGCCCGACGGCCTACTTGATTGCCGGAATCTACGGGCTGTATTCGCAGTGGCACCCGCCAGCGGTGACCACGCCGTGGTTGTGGCCGGCCCGGCCGCCGCATGACCTCGGCGGGGCGCTGTGCGCAGGAGGCGTATTCGCGTGCGGGCTCGCGGTCATCACGGTGCGGGGCGCACGCGACGCGCCGGGGGAGTGATATCGAGTTGCGCGGACCCCTGCCCGCGGCCGAGGCTCGTTGTTCATGACCGAACTGGAGGTCCGGCGGCTCGCGCCGGCCGACTGGGCACAGCTGCGAACCGCCCGGCTCGCCGCGCTCGCCGATGCGCCGTACGCGTTTGCGTCGACGGTGGCGCGGGAGCAGCAGTTCACCGAGCAGGACTGGCGGGAGCGGGCCGACCGGGGCCGGACGTTCGCGGCGTGGGACGGCGAAGCGATCGTCGGTCTGGCTACCGGCGTGGACCACGACGGCGACTGGCACCTGGTCGGGATGTGGGTGTCACCGAAGCTGCGGGGCACCCGCGCCGCCGACCGCCTGGTGGCCGCGGTGTGCGACCTCGCGAAGCACTCGGGGGCCACCTCGGTCACGCTCTGGGTGACCGAGGTGAACGGCCGGGCGCGGGCGTTCTACCGGCGGCTCGGCTTCGTGCCGACCGGCGGCCGCCAGCTCGTCCGGCCCGAAGAGCCCAGCCACTGGGAAGAGGAGCTCACCCTGCGGTTGTGCTGAACCCGATCAGGCGGCGGCGGGTGGGGCGTGGCTGTGCAGGGTGCGCTGCCGGTCGGGGCTGGTGGCGGTGGTGGTTCCGTCGGGGTTGAGGACCAGGTGCCAGCCCCATCGGTGGATGGCGATGAGGTGGTGGAAGACGCAGAGCAGGCAGCAGTTCGCGACGGAGGTCTG
>JBOHCP010000012.1:0-20187 GCA_050698875.1 Streptosporangiaceae bacterium
GCCGCGATGACTATCGCGTCGTCGCAGCAGGCCGGCCGCGTTCCACCGGATTGCTCCGGCTAGGTCACGAGCGTGGTCGGCGATCGAGTAGTCCGGCTGGCTGTCGGCGTCATGGAGCGCCTGGTCGAGGTCGAGGCCGTGCTCCTCGAGCACAATCGAGAAGTCCCGCCGCATCGGGCCGAGCTGGTCGTACCCGAACGAGCGATAGATGCGGGGGAACTGAGACCGATACAGGCGGACGCGCTCGTGCAGGCCGGACGAGTGTGACAACGGGTTCTTCGGGCGCTGGCGGACGTAACTAGGCAAGATATCGGCGAAGGCGTGGCGCAAGATCCATTTGTCCTGGCCATCGCGAAGCTTCAGCTCGATGGGCAGGCGCATGGCCAGCCTGACGAGGGCAAGATCGAGGAACGGGATGCGCGCTTCGACGCCCTGGCCCATGCTGGTGCGGTCGACACGCTGCAGCTCGGTCCGTCCGAGGTTATGCAGCTTGTGCTGGAACAGGCGCCGTCGCAGCACAGGGTCGGGCTGCCGGTACATCTCGTATCCACCGAACAGTTCATCAGAGCCGTCCCCGCACAGAACCACCTTGACGCCGCAGCTGTGAACCCGCGCGAAGAGCAGCCGGGAAACGACGGCGTTGATGACATCGCCGTACTCGGTGAGCTCAGACAGCCGGATGGCCTCCCGGATATCCGCCATGCGGATGTCGCCCGGAGCCACTTCGATAACCTCGTGGTCCACCCTGAGGTCACGCGTCACGCGGCGGGCATACGCGATGTCGTCGCTGCCGGAGGCCCCTATGGTGAAGGCAACGCAGTCCGGATGCATCTCGCGTACGTGCAGGAGCGTCAGCGTGCTGTCGAGTCCGCCGGAGAGTACGACGCCGACCGTGAGATCGGTGTCGAGACGAACTCGGATGCTGTCCTCCAGCGACGCGCGCACATACCATGCCGCCTCGCCGACGTCGGTGACGGGCTCGTCGCCGTCGCCGATGCTGAGCAAGTCGACGTGTGCGGCGAGGGCTGGATCCTGGTCAGGACTTCCCCATCCGTGGTGGCCGGGAGGGACTTCGTGGACTCGTCCTCCGCGGGGGACTAGGGCCTTCAGCTCCGACGCCGCGTACAGATGACCGCCGTGGCGAGACCAATAGAGCGGCTTTACGCCGAGCGGGTCACGAGCCAGGTAGACCCGGTCAGCGGCTTTGTCAACGACGGCGAACGCGAACTCGCCGCGCAGGCGATCGACAGCGCGTTCTCCCCACTCAAGGAACGCCTCCAGGATCACTTCGGTGTCGCTGTCACTCCGCAGCACGTGGCCGAGGGCGGCAAGTTCTGATCGCAGGGAGCGAAAGTTGTAAACCTCGCCGTTATAGCAAACGGTCCAGCGGCCGTCGGGTGAAGTCCACGGCTGGATGGCCCGCTCACGATCAACTATCTTCAGCCGCTGGGTGCCCAGTCGGTGCCGGTCATCACAGAGCGTCTCACGCACCTCCCCGCGGGACGCGATCGAGTCAAGCATGGAGTCGAAAGCCGTCGGGCTGGGGTTCGGCCCGATGATGAGGGCAATGCCGCACATTTCCAGAAGCCCTTCGCTGGAGTTGCTATCGGACGCGCAGCTGGGCGTCGTAGCCGGCCCGCAATTCGTCGCACGCAAGCGGGCTGACACACAAATGCCAGGCCTGGCCCTCGTCGATGACATTGAGCTGGCCCGCCTCTTGACGCTCACCAAGAAGGCGGGCTAGCCGGTTGTCAGGGTCGAACCGGCGAAACCAGAGCATTTCCACATCGCACGCGTAACCGACGCAGTGCGAGCTTGGTAGCGCCGCCGCGTAACCGAGGGAGCGGAGATGATGCTGGTGCTGCACGCTGCGCACCAAGCTGTTCACCCAGAGGCGAGGGGTATGCGGTGGCAGCGCGGCGGCTACTTCGCGAGCGATCTGATTGACGACAGCGACGACCGCAGGCCGCGAACGCGTGAAGCGCAGTCCGGCCGTGCGCGGACGGATCGTCGGGAACGCCTGGCGCTGCGCCCAGTCAAGGGCGCGGCCGCCCAGCCCGGCCGGCTGAGCCCGGTACTGGAATTCCAGTATCTTCGCCGACCTGAGCGGTCCGAGGTCTACCAGTTCAGTCGACGACAGGACATCGGCGTCGGAGACGAAAGGTGCCGTCTTGCTCCACCACACCGAATCGATCAGCGAAAGCAGAAAGATCCTCACGAACGCTGATAGGTCTCTTGCCGAGCTGCGCACGCTGGGCTGGTAATTGCGGATCTCGTGGATCAGGCGGGAAGCGGCATCATCGGCGCCTCCATCGAGGCTCGAGAGCACGCCAGCGAACTCCGGCTGTCCCAGGCGCTTGACGAGAAGTCCCTCGGCGGCAAGCAGAGCAGATCGTCGCAGCTGACTGCTGGCCTCAAGTACCAGGTCGTCAACCGCTGCCCGATAGTCGGCAAGCCGGGAGGGCGATGCGTATATCCCGGCCCTGCCTCCCGATGCAACCATGGGGCCCCCCGGCCCCGCACGCTCGCCCACTGCCATTGTCCTCCCCGACCATCCGCAGCGGCAGCGAGATCATATTCGCCCCCCGCATGACACGAACGCCGTCCGCATCCGTCACTTCTGACCGATATTGGGTGCAATACCCACCGCTCCAGTGACGGTTAGCGACCATACCCTAACGCATGGTGACCAAACAGCTCGCGCGTTTCGCAAAGCCACGAGTGACACCGCCGGGTGAGCGCTCTCATCCAGGCTGCCGGTTCGTTTGCTGGCCGCTGGCCGCGGCAGGTCAGCCGCGACGCGGTGCCCCCGTACGGCGGCCGTCTGGATCGTGCTGCTCAGGTGCTGCCAGCCCACGGCGATGATCCGCTCCCGCGCCGCGTCGGCCCGCCCGTCGTCCGGCCGGCGGCCTCGGCCGCCAATCTCGTGGGCTGTGGACATCAAGCCGGAGCCGATGCCGGCCTGTTCCCGGGTGAACTCGTTCAGGCCAGTGATCGCCGCCGCGGGCAGCACTATCCCGGCGCCCAGCCCGGTGACGAGCAGGCCTGGCAGCAGCCCGGTCAGGTAACCCGATCCACCGGAGATACCCGGCTGGTTTCGCCAGACCTGCGGCGGGAGCAGCGGCCGCCGACCCGCGCGGAGCGCCAGTCGTTCCGCGACAGCAAACGCGGCCAGCAGCACGGCTGCCACGGCGAGAAGGCAGCGGTGCGGGCTGACGCCCAGCCAGCTTGTCAGCATTACGCTGGCCAGCACGCCCGCCGCCGCGCCTGCCCCGCCGGTCGCGCCCCGGCTGCCCAGGGCTTGCACGCGCTGAGCTCCGGTGCAGGTGGTGGTGATGATCGACAGCTCCGCCGGGGGTGAGCAGCGCCGCCCCGACTCCCTGACCGGCGCTGCCGCGATCATCAAGCCCGCGTTCTGGGCCAGGCCGCTGGAGACCGACGCGCCGGCGCCGCAAGGGTCGTGAGGCACCTCGCCGGCCGCGGCGCGCGAGATGCCCACGAAGATCAATTCGATTTGGGTTACAAGATCGGCCGAATGCTCCCGTAAGGTGTGAGAGCGAGGAATTACTGGTATCAGTGCACGCGTCCTGGAGGTCCAGTCATGACGACTGCACTCACGATCGCTCCCGCCCAGGGCACCGGGGACATCCAGGACGCCGGTCACGTCGACGTCCTCATCGTCGGTGCCGGGGTCTCCGGCATCGGCGCCGCGCACAACCTACGGGACCAGTTCCCCGACCGAACCTTCGTCATCCTCGACGCTCAGGACAACCGGGGCGGAACCTGGTGGACTCATCGGTACCCGGGCGTGCGGTCCGATAGCGACCTGTTCACCTACGGCTACCGGTTCAAGCCATGGCGCGGCCCGGCGATCGCGGCAGGCGAGGAGATCCTCGCCTACCTCGACGAGGTCATCGACGAGGACGACCTCGGCCAGCACATCAGGTGCCGGCACCGGGTCACTGCGGCCAGTTGGTGCACCGAGGAACGCCGGTGGACAGTCGACGTCATCCGGGCCGACACCGGGCAGCAGTTGCGGTTCACCACCGGCTTCCTGTGGATGTGCCAGGGCTACTACAACCACGCCATGCCCTACCAGCCGCAGTGGGAAGGCACGGCCCGCTTCCTTGGCGTGATCGTGCACCCCCAGGGGTGGCCCGAGGACCTCGAGCTAGCGGGCAAGCGCATCGTCGTAATCGGCTCCGGCGCTACCGCCGCGACGCTGATCCCCGCGATAGCCGAGAGGGCGGAGCACGTGACGATGCTCCAGCGCTCCCCCTCCTACTTCTTCGCCCCGCCCACGACGCATGAGCTCGCCGTTACGTTGCGGGCGCTGGACATCCCCGAGGAGTGGACGCACGAGATCCTGCGCCGTCAGTACATCGCGCAAATGAACTACCTGGCTCAGACAGCGCGGGAAGCCCCCGACGAGCTGCACGCCTTCCTCATCGAGTCCGTGCGTCCGCTGCTGCCCGAGGGCTTCGACATCGACAAGCACCTCACCCCCCGCTACCGCCCGTGGCAGCAGCGCATCGCCGTCGTTCCGGACGGCGATCTGTTCGCTGCACTGCGCGCGGGCCAGGCCTCGATCGTCACCGACACGATCGAGACGTTCACCGAGCATGGCATAAAGGTCAGCTCCGGTGAGGAGATCCCTGCCGACATCGTCGTCACCGCCACCGGCTTCACCATGTCGGTCCTCGGTGACGTCGCGTTCACCGTCGACGGCGAACCGGTCGACTTCACCGAGCACGTGACCTGGCGCGGCATCATGATCAACGGCCTGCCGAACATGGCCTACGTCTTCGGCTACTTCCGGCACAGCTGGACCTTGCGGGTCGACCTGGTCAGCGACCTGGTTGGCCGGCTGCTGGCAAAGATGCAGGACAAAGGCGCCACGATGGTGGTCCCCGCCCTGCGACCGGAGGACACGGGCATGCAGCTGCGGCCGTGGTCCGATCCGGAGAACTTCAACGCCGGCTACGTCATGCGCTCGCAGGACATCCTGTTCAAGCAAGGCGACCGCGAGCCGTGGACCCACCTGCTGGAGCACGAGCAGGAGCGCGAGATCCTGCCCGCAGCGGACCTCGACGACGGGACGCTCGTCTACCGCTGACTCGTGTCGCCGCCCAGCCGACGCAGCACCCGCGACCACAGCGCCCGCCACCGGCCCCGGCGGCGGGCGGGCCGGGCGGAGATCGAGCCGCTGCCGACCCGGCCGGAAATCAGCACGCGCAGCTCCACCGGGGCATCCGGCCCAGGCGGGACCACCGTGACGCTGCCGCTCCGCACCGTCACGTCGTCGGCATCCACCACGATGCCGGGCCGGGTGATGAGCCTCAGGCTGCCGCTCGCGATCTGGGCGTCGATCCGCAGCTCTGGCACGGCGATCACGGCCTGCCGGAAGTCGAGCCGGACCGCACCGTCGCGGACGTTGATTTCCAGGCGTCGAGGCAACACCCAGGGCCCTTCCCGCTTGGCGGAGCCCGAGCCGCACTCGATGCGCGCCAGGTCTCGTGCGTCAGCCGCGGCAGCGGTGGTGAGGTCGGCGAGCAGCGGCTCGAGTTCTGCCACCGTGCGAGCGGTGAGCGCGGTCTCCAGCCGCTGGTCGAGATCGTCAGCCGTGAGCCGGCCGTCGCCTGCGGCTGTCCTGAGCACCTCGACTACCCGGTCCCGGTCGGCGTGCGAGGCCAGCGGCCCGGCCAGCTGGCCGGGCTGGTTCGCGGTGGGGACGGCCGACCGGGCGGTCAGGAACGCCGCCTCGACCTGGTAGATCCGCTCCGGCCTACTGAGGTCCTTGAGCTGGTGCGTGCCAAGCTCCCGCAGGCCCACGCCGTCGGGCAGCTCATCCGACAGCAGCTCGGCCGCCGCCCCGGACAACAGCACCTGGCCGCCGCGGGCCACCGCCAGCAGCCGCGCGGCCCGGTTCACCGCCGGCCCGAAGTAGTCCCCGTCGCGCTCCTCGCAGACCCCGGCGTGCAGGCCCATCCGCACCAGGATCGGCCGGCTGGTCGGCCACGACTGCGCGGCCAGGTTTTGCTGCGCCGCTAGCGCCGCGTCGAGCCCGGCCCGGGCGGCGGAGAACGCCGCGCAGAACGAGTCGCCAGCCGTCTTGAAGACATACCCCCTGGCCTGCTCGATCGCGTCCCGCAGGATCTCGTCGTGCCGGCGCAGCGCAGCCGCCATCGCGTCCCGCTCGGCGTCCCACAACCGGGTGGAACCTTCCACGTCAGTGAACAGCAGGGTCACGGTGCCCGACGGCGCGCCGCTCACGGCTGGCCCGCTAGCGGGGGTGGCGTCAACGGGACCACCTCCAGATCGTCGATCCTCGAAGCCTGCCTGATGGCGGGAGCACGAGGGAAACTCTACCGAGGCAGCTCGGCGTGCGAGGGCACCCGATGACGCAGACCGCAAGACCAGGAACAGCCGCGCGGCCACATGGTCGATCGCCACCACCGGTACCCCGGCCTCAGCCACCTCCGGCGTCAGCCACCTCGGGCCTCAGCCACCCCCGGCCTGCAGAAACCTACGAAAGTCGCACGCCGACCCCGGAGGCCCAGCCTTTCGGCGGGCTCGGAGCCTACTGCTGGCCCTGCTGCGCGGCCCGCCCGCCGCGGTGCACTGGCAGACATGCAAACCACGCCAGAGCAGCCCGCATCAGCGCCGCTGCGCGGCTGGTCCGCTGGCAACGCCGACTGGCTGGGAGCTGACACCCCATGGTGACTTTCGCGATCGTCGCGTGGTGCACGCTGCTGGCCCTGGCGCCGCCGCGCCGGACCATGGCCCTGGGCCTTATCAGCTTTCTCTTTGGCTTCGTGCTCAACGAACTGCCGTTCCCTGCCTTCTGCTATCTCCTTGTATCGACGCTGCTTGCCATCGGTCCCGGCGGTCTCGACTCGTCGGCTGACCTGGCGGTGGTCGGCCTGGCGGCCGCGACGGCGGCCGGACTCGTGATCGTCGCACGGGGGCTGTTCGCTGGAAGGCTGCGGGCCGCCTCATCGAATCCGGTCATTTACGCGGAGCTACTGGCGGACAGCACGGCTTCGACCGGTTCCATTCGCTGCGCTTCGATAGCGCCGTCAACGGGATCGAGGCATTCGTCGCCTGGGTTCGATCACGCGAGTTGACCCATCACCCACGGGGGCCCTTGCCCGGGGCCTGCCGAGTCGCCGGCTCAGCGCGGCTGGCCGGCCTGACACCGGGCGGCATCATGGTTACCCGCCCGCTCCAGCAGGTGTCCCCGGACGGCCGCGAGTCGGTGGTATCCGGTCATCCGCTCGTCCCCGTCCAGGCCGCTGAGCATGTCAAGCGCAGTCGCTACATGCCGAGGATTCGCGCCTTCTGGGCAGCGAATTCTTCGTCGGTCAACAGACCCTGGGATCTCATCTCGCCCAGTTCCTTGATCTTGGCCATGATGTCGTCCTGCGCTGCCGCCGGCGGGGCTGCTGGTTGTGCGACCGCCTGCTGCGCCTGGACATGAGCAGCCGCCTGGGCCGCGGCCTGGTCGATCGTCGCTTGCTGCTGGGCAGCCGTTTGCTGCTAGTTCTCGAGTGCCGCGATGGCGCGAAGCACAGCATCGCGGGGGATCCGCTCTTCTGCGACCACCTTGCCGTGGGAACTGCGGAGCGCTGCCGCCAGACGGGCAGCCCAGGTGTTCTCCCAGACAACCACCATCGCGGACGAGCCGGGCTCGAGCCCGTCCGCAATCTTGTCGAGATCGTCGTCGTTGAGGAGATCGAACTGCGCGTCGGCGAGGCCCTCGAATGCCTTGCCGAATCGGTCGTCGCCGACCTCGAGGCAGGAGACGGTTTCATCTGCCTCCTTGCGCACGAACGCAAGGTCGATGATGTGAACTGCTCCGCTTTGGTCCAGCTCCGAAAGCGCCGGGGCCACGTCCCCGCTGAAGTCGTTTCCCTCGAAGCGGATCACCGCCACGTCCACAGGACCGATGGTGTTCGCGTCAGGTAGTGCAGGCATCCAAGTGCCTCCTGGAGGATGGCTAGGCCTCAGCGGCTGCGACCGCGCACGTCGGGCGGATGGCGGCCAAGGCGACCTTTGTGTGCCTGATCCTTGCCCGTCAGCTGGTTGGTGCAAACAGACCTCGTACCCGCTGTCACCTGGCGACTTGCGAAGCCGTCAGGCTGGCGGTCGCCGGCTGCTGAAGTACCGGCCGAGGTACTCACCGGCCAGGACGGCAGCGCCGACGCCGCCGACAAAGAGGATCAGCACCCCGCCGGCGTACAGGTCGTCGTCGACCAGACCGAGCGCGCCGACGACGAGCCCGAGCAGGATTACCAGGGCAACCCAGCCGACGTTTCTGCGCCTCATATAGCCCACGCACCTCTCAGAGAGCGTTGCGGTGCCACGTGTACCCGGAGCGCGGTGGCGGTACACCTAGCGCGACGGCTCTGCGGCCGCATGCGGGGAGACAGGGGATCGGGGGCGCGCGATGGGCGCGGTGGCGCACGTTCTGGCCGTGGATCCGGTGCCGGCCCGGTCGCAGATGGGGTCGTCGCTGGGGTTCCACATCATCCTCGCGTGCTTCGGCGTGGCGTTCGCGGCCGTCACGATGACCGCGGAATGGATCGGTATCAGGCGCGGCGATGCCGCGGCGCTGCTGCTGGCGCGCCGCTGGTCGAAGGTCATGGCGGTGCTGGTGGCGGTCGGCGCGGTGTCGGGCACCGTGCTGTCGTATGAGATGGGCCTGCTGTGGCCCGGCCTGATGGGCCGGTTCGGGGCGGCGATCGGCCTGCCGTTCTCCTACGAGGGAATCTTCTTCTTCCTGGAAGCAATCTTTGTGGGGGTCTACCTGTACGGGTGGCAGCGGCTGCCCGCCTGGGCGCACTGGTGGAGCGGGATGCCGATCGTGGTGGCCGGGGTGCTTGGCGCCTTGTCGGTGGTCGCGGCGAACTCGTGGATGAACTCACCGGCCGGGTACACGCTCAGCCACGGCAAGATCACCAGGGTCGACCCGGTGTCGGTGTTTTTCAACGCCTCGACGCCGTATGAGACCGCGCACATGGTGCTCGCCGCGTACATGGTCACCGGCTTCCTCGTCGCCGGCGTGTACGCGGTGGGGCTGCTGCGCGGCCGCCGGGACCGATACCACCGGCTGGGCTTCGCCGTCCCGTTCACGATCGCCGGGATCGCGGCCCCCCTGCAGGTGATGATGGGGGACCTCATGGCCCGGTTCATCGCGCACAATCAGCCGGTCAAGTTCGCCGCGATGGAATACGTCGTCAGCACCACGCGCGGCGTTCCCGAGTGGATCGGCGGGATCTTCATCAACGGCCACGTCTACCTGGGCGCCGCCATTCCGGCGTTCGACTCGATCTTGGTCGGGTTCTCGCCGCACACTCGCGTCATCGGCTGGGACAGCGTGCCCCCGGACCAGCGTCCGGCGCTCGTCACGCTCATCCACCTGAGCTTCGATCTGATGGTCGGCGTCGGCTTGTTCCTGCTCGCGTTGGCGGCGTGGCAGGGCTGGTGGTGGTGGTTCCACCGCCGGCTCCTATTGACCCCGTGGTTCCTGGTGCCCGCGGCCCTCGGCGGCGTGGCGGCGGTGGCCGCGATGGAGGCGGGCTGGGTCGTCACGGAGGTCGGCCGCCAGCCGTGGATCGTCTACCGCGTTCTTCTGGTCAGCAACGCGGTCACCCCGGCCAGCGGGGTCCCCGTCACCCTGGGGGTGATCCTCGCCCTGTACGCGATCTTGACGGCGGTCTCGATCGGCGTTCCGGTGATCATGTCGCGGCGGTGGCGGCGTGGATTGCCGGCCGAGGAGGAGGCCGAGCAGGTGCCGTACGGTCCCTCGCCGGCCGTGGCCGGTGCATCACCCGCCGGGCCCCCGGCGTCACCGGCCGTGCCCCCGGCAGCTGGCGGGCCCGAGGCTCCATGAGCCCCTCGCCGGAGGCCGTCGCGGTCGCCGCGATCCTTTTCGTGGTCATCGCCGCGTACGCGCTGTTCGGCGGCGCGGATTTCGGCGGCGGGATCTGGGACCTGCTGGCGGGCGGCGCCGAGACCGGCGCGGTCCCGCGCGGGCTTATCGACGAGTCCATCACCCCGGTCTGGGAAGCCAACCACGTATGGCTGGTCTTCATCCTGGTGCTGCTGTGGACCGCGTTTCCGCCCGCGTTCGCGGCCATCATGACCGCGCTGTTCGTCCCGCTCAGCCTGTCCCTGCTGGGAATCGTCCTGCGCGGGGTCGGGTTCGCCTTCCGGCACACCGCGCAGCGGCTGAGGATGCAGCAGCTCACCGGCGCGATGTTCGCCGCCGCCTCGCTGATCACACCGTTTTTCATGGGCACCGTGGTCGGGGCTGTCGCCACCGGGCAGGTGCCCGTGCACCCGGCCGGCAACGTCCTCGCCGCCTGGACCTCGCCAACCGCCATCCTCACCGGGTTCTTGTTCGTCGCCGCCTGCGCCTACGTCAGCGCCGTGTTCCTCGTGCTAGAGGCCCGGCAGCGGGGTCGCCGGGACCTGACGCGCTACTTCTCGCTGCGCGCCACCGCAGCCGGGGTGCTCACCGGCGCGCTAGCGGGCGGCACGTTCGCCGAGTTGTCGGTCAGCGCGCCGTACGTCTTCACCCGCCTGACCGGCATCGCCCTGCCGCTGGTGGCGATCTCGGTCGCCGCGGGGATCGCCGTGCCCGGCATGCTCTGGCTGCGCTGGCACCACGCCCTGGGCCTCCGGGTGACCGCCGCTATCGCCGTCGCGACCGTGGTGTGGGGCTGGGGACTGGCCCAGTACCCCTACCTGTTCCCCACCTCGCTGTCGCTCGCCGCGGGCAGCGCGCCCACCGGGTCGCTGGTCGCGGAGTTCGTCGTAGCGGGCCTCGCGGTGCTGCTCGTGGCGCCTGCGTTCGCCCTGCTCTACTTCCTGCAGCAACGGCGCGTGCTGGCGGTAGCCGAGACGGATGCCAACCTTCGGCTGGCCGCCCAGCTCGAACAAGCGCTCCCCGGCCAGCCCGCGGCTGCCCCGGCGTCAATCGGGACCCGGATGACGACTGCGCTGGTGCTGGCCATGCTCGCCATCAGGGCGATCAGGGACCTGTTCTCACGCCCAGACAGCCGGTGACGACGGTCGCGCCGTCCCGGAGATTGCGGTGGTGGTGCCGCCGCGGCCGGGAACTAGGGCCGCAGCAGTTCGGTGCGGTAGTGCGGGGCGAGTGCCCGGGCTTTCGCGATGAACGCCGCCGTTGCAGCCTCGTCACGTTCGGGCGGCGCCTCGGTCCTGGTTGTGACGGGCTGGCTGACTGCCAGGAAGAACTCTTCCTGGCCGGGCGGCGAGCACATGCACAGCAGCCGCGCTGGCCGGCCCGAGCCGTTGGTGAAGGCATGCGGGGCGTTGGCCGGCACATTGACGGTCTCGCCCGCGCGGACGACCAGGCGCTCGCCGCGGAAGGTCAGCTCCACCTCACCCTCCAGCACGCTGAACATCTCCTCGAAGTCGTGCCGGTGCGGAGGCGGGCCGCCGCCGGGAGGGACGTGCATGTCGATGAGGGTGTAGCGGCCGGCGGTGGCGGCACCGGTCAGCAGGATCGTGTAGGTGTCACCAACAAGCCCTAGGTGCGAGAGCGCAGGGTCATCAGGCCGGGCGACGGCCAGGTGTCGCTGCGGGTCGTCGGGCGGGATCGCCGGGTGCTGCGATCCGGCCAGGTTGTCGCTCATGGCGCTCCTTGCCGGTCATGCGGCCGGGGGTTGTGGTTAACGGCCGCGCGCGGGTCTGCACCCCGTTCCCCGTACCCAGAACGGCGAGTTCCAGGCGGCTGACCTGCGGGCATCGATCCCGCGCGGCACACGTCTCGTGCGGCAGCTGCCTGCGTAGGCGCAGCCGGCCGCGTTGGCGGTGGCTGAGTCAGCCCGCTCGTGCGCGGATGGCACAGACTCTGGAGACGAAGCGGGCTTGGACTATTCCGGGCGCAGCCGTCATACCGTACATGCAATGGTTTCGGGACCTGTCCTGGTGGTGCAGGCCCGCCCGTGGTGGGGGCCGCGGCCGCTCCGAGTACACCTAGATGGTGCCCGCTCAGCCTCCCGCATCGTCAGCACAGGAACCCCGCAGCCCGGAACGGGTCCATGACCTCTTGCCGCTCGGCGACTGGCTCAGGCACCGCTCGCTCCGCAGCTGGCCCGTGTTGCTGTTCCTGGTACTCATCTGCGTGCCGTCCATCGCGCTCGTCATTCTCGGCGGCAGCCCGAGCCCTGACGTTTTCGACCACGTTGCGTGGATCTTCGCCACCTACTTCGCGCTGGCCTGGCTACTGCTGCTTGGCGTCATCGTGCAGCCGCATCACGTGACCAGGCCGATGCTCGCGGTGGTGACGGCGATCGCGCTGGCTACGCAAATCCCGCTGGCAGTCGCGCTGGAGACCGCACTGCACAGCGACATCTCGAACCTGGGCTCCAGCATCATTGCCATCGGAGTACCGGAGGAACTCACGAAAGCCATTCCGGTGCTGGCGATCGCGCTCCTGTACCGGCAGCGCCGTGACCTCTCACCCAGGGACTACCTGTTCCTGGGCGCCGTCAGCGGCCTGGCCTTCGGCGCCAGCGAGGTCGTGCGCTACTTCACTGTCAACAGCGAAGTTCAGTTCTATCTGACGGTGCGGTCGGCGCTCCCGGCGATCGAGCGACTGACACACGCCGGGAACTCCACTTCGACGTCGGTGTTCGCCGTGCTCATTGGCCCGGTGCTGTCCTACATACTCGATTTCGTCTGGCGGTTCGTCGCCGACCCCATCAGCCATGCCTGCTGGTCCGGCCTCACCGGCTACTTCATCGGGCTTGCGGCGACCGGCAGGTATAAGTGGTACAAGGTTGGCTGGATCGGACTGGCCATGGCTGCCAGCCTGCACGGGATCAACGACTGGAGCCGGGTGAACGGCCACCCCGTATGGATCCTGGTCGTCATCGCCAGCGGCATCCTGTTGCTGGGATACGCGAAAGTCGGATCCCGTGGTGACCTGCATCGTGCCAACAGCAGGACACCGCCCTTCCTGCTGCCTCCGCAAGTGCCGCCCGGTTATCCGGGCAGCCAGCCACGGGGAAGGCCTGGCCGGCACACGACAGGAAGGCCTTGGTGGGAGCACTAGCCCAGACGGGAGCGCCGCGCAGGCCAGACAGTGCTGGCAGGCCTCGGGCACAGGTCACCCGTGGGCAGGCACCTGGCGTACGCCGAGCTGCTTGAAGAACAGCAGGCTGTCGGCGTTGGCCCGGTATTCGGCGAGCTTGCCGCCGGCAATACGCAAGGCGCCCCGCACGACCAGGTGCTCGTCGTCAGTGATCGCCCCGACATCGATGGTGAAGTTCAGGTTGGGGAAGATGGCATGGATGCCGCCGACCCATGCGTTGAGCGCATCGCGGCCACGGATCTCGTCGGGTCCGCTTCCGGTTATTGGTGCCGCCTGCGCGCCGAAGTCCTCGGTGATGATCTTTTCGGTGACGTTGAGGTCGCCGTTCCACAGGTACTGCCAGGGACCTGCGAGTGCGGCGTTGGCCGAGCTGGAGATGGCGGTTCCTCTAGCCGCCCGTGCTCAGGCCGGCCGTGCTCAGGCCGGCCGTGCTCAGGCCGGCCGTGCTCAGGCCGGCCGTGCTCAGCGCTTGATGAAGAAGTCGCGGATGTTGGCGAGCAGCAGCGCGACGGCCGCCACGATGAGCACGACCGCGACGGTCAGTCGCCAGTTTCCGATGACGGCCTCGGCGATCAGCCAGGCGGCGGCGCCCGCCACCGCGATGGCAAGCAGGCCCGCCAGGAACTGCGCAAGGTGGCGTCTGGCGAAGGCTTCGGCGCACAACATGACAAGCGCGAGGCTGCCGATGGCGGGAAGCAGCGCGCCCAGGTGACCAAGGACGACGACCGCGAGGCCGGCGAGCAGGATCGACGCGGATACGGCGGACCAGACTCGCAGGATGCGGTGTCGCGTCCGCGCCGGGTCGACGTTCGGCGCTGCCCGGTGCCGCAGGTGGGCGTGCGGGTCCGCCGGAGGCAGCCCGTCGGCCAGGACGCGCGTCAATGCCGCCCGTTCCGTGGTGAGCGAACGCCTGCGCTCGCGTGCCTGCGCGACCGAGGTCTCCAGCGCGGCCAGTGCAGCCAGGTTGCCAGAGCTGCCAAGGACCCGGCTGCCGATGCGGACCCGGCGCAGTTCGTCGCCGCGCGCTGCGAGTTCGCCGGCGACGACGGCAAGCTGGGCGGCCAGTTCGGTGATCCGGCCTTCCATGATCCGCTGTTCCGCCAAGGGAGAAGGCGGCTCCTTGTCCAGGCCCGCCCATCCCACCGGATCTGACCAGCAGAGCCGGACCGAGCCACCGCGCTCGTAGCGCGGACCAGCGGGTGCCCGTTCCCCGCCGAACGGGTCGCCGGTGTCTAGTCCCCACAAGCCCTGGTAATCACGCAGCCAGGGGGTGTCGTCATCGACGAGGACCGGGCGCCACTGCATGGCCTCGCCAGGTCCCACGCCCGCGCCATCGCCGCGGTGGTAGTCGATGAACGGGATGCCGAATGCGGTACCGGCGTGGGAGCGAGTCCAGGGCAGCAGGAGCCGAGTGAGGCGGCGGAGCGCGCCTATCAGTCGGCGAAGGGCAGGCGGTTCGACCGTGACCAGGTAATCGCCTGGCAGGTAGGCCCCGGAGTGCGAGCCGGCGCCGACAAGGACGACGGGATGGGTGCCACGCCACTGGATGTCGGGGTCGTCCGCGCGCCGGCGCAGGTCGTCGCCGGTTTCGTCGTGTGAGGAGAAGGCAATCCAGGCGGGGCGGTCGGCCCGGCTGGGCGGGTCCGGGAGGAAGACCGTGACCTGCTCCCAGTCGGCCTCGTGGTCATTCACGCCGCCGAAGGTGGATCGCCAGTCGTTCATCGCGTACAAGAACCAGTACTGCAGGACGACGAAATCCCGGTCCCGGCTGACCCAGCCGTAGTACGGGCAGCTGTCTGGGTCTGCCACCGCGTGGTAACCCTGCTGAGCTGCCGCCGCGGTGCCGCCTGGTACCCGCCCGCGCAGCAGCAGCGACAGCCGCAGCACCGCGTCGATGAGTCGGCCGATCAGGCCGACCGCCGCGAAGCGGCTGATCCCGGGCGCGAGCCGGGCCCGGCCTTGCGCACGCCGCCAGGCACGGAACTCGCGGCGGCGAAGCGGGTCCGCCACGAAACGAAGCCAAAGGTCCCGGCTCGATGGCTCGTTCGCCTGGGCCAGCCGGGTCGGCGTTAGCTGCCCCGGTTCGCACACAAGCTGCGGCTGTGCCCGCCGGGTCGGCCGCCCGGCCGCTGGCGACCGCCACAGGCTGCATCGTTCCAGATAGCGCTCGACGGCCATGGGCAGAAACAACTCGCCCTGGGTAAAGCGCAGGACCGGCTCGTAGCTACGCAGCAGCCGCAGATCCTCCGCGCGCGCCCGTTCCGCGGGAGCGCGTGGCGCATCGGCGCTAGCACCATCTTTCCGCGCCAGCAGGTCACGCTCGCTGCCCGCGGCGTCCGGGTCGGACGCCACGGCACGGTCTGGCTCCTGACGCTTCGATAGCCACATGCCCGCAACCCTGCCTCCGTCGGATCAGTCCGGGCAGGGACGCCCGGCTCCGTCCTCCGAACGCCCACACGTCACTGTTTACCCAGGTAGGTACCTTGAACACGCCTGGCTCCGGCACCGATCGCCGACATGATCGATGCCGTATATGTCCGGGAATGCGCCACGCTGGCGATCAGCGACGACACCCGGTCGAACCGCCCGTGGGGGGCTGCGTCAGCGACTGGCCGGACAGGCCTTGGAGCAGCCACTAACTCGGCGCGAGCTAAACTCACTCCTCCAGGGCGCCGGGATGAGCCGGGACATCAACTGCATGGTCCTTCAGCACGGCGAGAGGAACGATGTCCAGAGCTCGCTCATGGGTGGACGCCAGCACCACAGGTGCGGCGACACCGTCATGGTGGGCGCGCAGCCAGTTCGCCGCCGTTACGCACCAGCGGTCACCGGGCTTCAGCCCGGGAAACTGGTACTGAGGCACCGGGGTGCTCAGATCATTGCCGATGCGGCGCTGGTGCTCAAGGAACTCACCGGTCATGACCGCGCATATCGTATGGCTGCCCAGGTCCTCGGGGCCGGTGCGGCAGCACCCATCTCGGTGGAAACCCGTGACCGGGTCGGTCCCGCACGGCTCTAGCTCGCCGCCCAGCACATTGGCATCGCTCACCCCAGCAGTATCGGCGCACAGGACGCGGCTCTACAAGGTCGCGGGCGGGACCGTGACAAGGCGATGCTCAGCGGCGATCCTGGCAGTGCCGTCGGGATCAACCTGCGGTCCGTAGCCGCTGTTCAGGGCCGCTGTTCAGGGCCGCTCCGGCCTGGGCATCGGCCAGCCCGGAGGCGACCGGATCGTATCGTCGGCTCCTCGCGGCATTCGCCGAGCGCCCCGGCCTTCGCGCATGTTCCGGACCGGTCGGTCATGCGGATAATGCGTCAGATATCGGTGACCAGCTTGACTGGCTGGCGTGTTACCGTCGCGACCGTAAGGTAATCGTGGTCATCGCACAATATGGTGAGGCGTTCGCGCTCGGCGGTGGCGGCGATGAGCAGGTCAATTGCGCCAGCCGAGCGATGAGCTCCAGTTTCGGTCAGCATCTGCTGAACGTCGCGCGCTCGTTCGTATGCTCCGTCGTGCATGGACACCCAGCCGAACAGTCTGGTCATCAGCCGCTGTTTTTCGAGCCGGTCGGCCAGCGACCGAGCAGAGAACAGGAACTCCAGTTCGACGACGGGGCAAACAGCTATCACCCCTGCGGCGAGGTGGTCAGACCACGCTTTGCGCAGCTGAGCCTGCAAGATCCTAAACAGGCCGGATGTATCGATCAGGTAGATAGCCGGAGTCATTTGCGGTACGCGGTCTTGTCGCCGAGATACTCATCGAAGTCACCGCGGTCGGCCATCTCCCCCAGCCGGGCAAGGGCACGCAGTCGTACGAGCCGCTCACCCACCTCGCGAAGAGCGGCATTGACGGTATCTTTCTTGGTCTTGGTTCCCAGCACCTCGGCGGCTACGGCTAGTGCTTCTTGGTCAATTTCGATAGGCGTCTTTATCATGGCCATCGGAGCATCCTCCCGGATCGGAGGATATCATGGATATCCGAGTTCGACCTCCTGGATATCTGGCGAGTGACCTGCCGGTCGCTCCAGCCCGATGTGGAAGTACGCAACGTCAGCCTCTGCCCTAGAAGATCGGCGGCGTCGCCGCAGCCGTACTCGGCCTGCTGCCCGTCGAAGACGGTCGCATCACCTGATCAACCGGCGCCACGAGCCGTTACGCGGAAAGGCTCACTGGCCTATGCGTCCGTCGATCCGCTCGCGCAACAGGTCGACGTGACCCATGTGGCGGGCGTACTCCTCGATCATTCCGACCAGCACCTCGCGCAGCGACATCGGCCCTCCGCCGCTGCCGTGCTGATTCAAGGGATCGTCGCCGGTGATATCGAGACTGGGCGCCCCGGCCACGAACCGCGTGGCGAAGTCCACCTCCGCACGCCATGCGTCCCACGCCTCCGCAACCACCTGCGGGTCGGGAACCGCGCCATTGAAGTCCCCGTCCGGGTCGGTGTCGGAGCAGAACAGTCGGGGCACGTCCTGTCCCGTCATCATCGTCCGGAACGTTGCACGCTCCGCCTCGGCCAGGTGCCGCACCAGCCCCAGGAGGGACATCGTCGACGGCTTGACTGCACGCCGTGCCATAGCCTCCGCATCAAGACCTGCGCACTTCATTTCCAAGGTGAGGCGCTGACAGCGCAGGGCCTCGGCCAGCGTGGTGCGCTCGTCGCCCAGCGTTGGTCCGTGCTCACGCGGGTCGTCGTCAGATGGCTTGCCGTCCGCAGTGAACATGTCGGCTCGTCGGGCTGTGGCCATGGCCGCAATCATCGGCGATGCGCCTAGCCGCCGACAAGGGAATTAACGACACCTGCACTCATGGCTCATGGTCAACGGGTCACCCGGAAACTCCGGGGCGGCCCAGTCTCCGCCGCTTACTCTCCGGCGACATGCTTGCCGCCGGAGTCAGAATCATCCGGCGCTCACCGGGACGCGGTCACGCAGGCCCTCGATCCGGCAGTCACCGCATCCACGGGTGACACGTGGTCGGCCTTCAACGAACTGTCGAGCGCCTTCGCTCCCGTCTACCTGAACCCCGGCCAGTGCGCCACCATCACGGTGACGATCACTCCTACTGCCAGCGCCGGCAGCAACGCCTCAGGCACGCTGTATGTCAGCGACCTGACGCTCGGCCAGTTCATCGGCGCCGCCAACTCCAATGGCGACGAGATCACGAACCGCGCCGCGATGCGATCCATAACCTGGCGGACGTATCGACCAGCGCTGTCGTATTCCTTGGCTTCCGGCTCTCACGGCGGCCACTCATCGAGAGGTACCCGTCCGGCCTGGAGCGAGCCGAGGACCTGGCCGGCATTGGCATCGCCGTGGTCATCTGGGCCAGCGCGACGTTCGCCGGGTATGAGAGCATCCGCAAGCTGATCGAGCGCGGGCATACAACTCACGTGGGCGCGGGTATCGCCGGAGCCATGCGCGGCATCATCGGCAACCAGGTGGTCGCCCGGTACAAGCTGGCCGCCGGAAGGCGCATCAACTCCGCAACACTACGGGCGGATGCACCGCATTCGTGGCTGGACGCGTTGTCGTCCGCTGGCGCGCTGGCGGGATTGATCGCGGTGGCGCTCGGCCAGTCCTGGGCCGACCCGGTAGCGGGTCTGGCGGTGACCGGCTTCATCTGCCACGTCGGACACGAGGTCACCAAGTTGCAACGCCTCGCCGATGGCGTCAACCCGGAGGTGATCAGCACGGCCGAGGCCGCCGCCGCCGGGTCAGTGCCGGAGTCGTGCACGCGCACGCCAGGGCACGCTGGACCGGCCGGGCGCTGCGCGTTGAGATAGAGGGCTGGGTCGACCCCGGGCTCACCGCCCGCGAAGCCGACGTACTCGGCCGCCTCGTCGCCGAGGCGGTGTCCCGCCCTCGGCGATTGCCGCGCCGGGCATCACCAGCCTGACCCCTGACCGGGCCGTGCCGCCAGCATCGCGGTGCACGTCGGCGGCCACCGGGGAATCGATAACAAGCCGCACTACGTCCGTGACGTCACCCACAGGAGGACGGCTCGCGCGTGCGCACGGCCACGCTGCCCAGAACATGGCCAGCATGCGCGACCTGACCATCGGCGTTCTGCGGGCAAACGGCTGGGCCAGCATCGCATCCGGGCTCCGCCGGGCAGGCCGGAACTACATCAACGCGTTGTCACTATGCAGCTCGCCAGGTGAGAACGCCGAGTCCATGGGGTGCTGCGCGGCTCACTCGGATCGTGGGCCTGCTGACTGCCGCGACGAGCCGCCGAGCTCGCATCCCGCGGCTCAGCGGCCTGTACGGACAATCATCTCGCTCGCCAGTGATTATTACATCGTTGTGCGATATCGTAACAAGCTAGGTTAGTGGCTTGCCGTTCAGCCACGAATGGCCTGCCAGCGTCAGCGGGTTCACGGGCCGCGATCGCTGGAGTTTTGCATCGTGTACAACTGGATCTCGTCGTGAGGTGATGGCATGGATGTGACGTTGGCGCAGTCTGCGTTCCCGCCGCTGGCCCTCGGCTTCTTCGGGTTAGGCACCGGCTACCTCATCTACGGGCCGCAGGAACTGGCGGGCTGGCCCAAGCGCGACGAGGAGGGCCGGGTCGATCGCGGCACCGGGGTGTGGGGTATATGGCTGCCCGGTTTCTGCCAGCTTGTGACCGGTGTGATCCTGTTCGTCGGAATGTCCTGGTTCCAGGTGTTCAGCAAGTCGGCGCCGCTGTACATGGCCGCGCTCGCGTTCTCCGCCTACGGCATCCACTGGTTCGCCCTCGGCTGGAACCGGTACCGCGGCAACGACCCGCGGACCAACGCGGGCATGTGTGTCGCGTTCATGGTGATCTCGGCGATGGGCGCCACCGTGTTCTTCAAGGTGGCGGACTGGCCGGTCGGGCTGCTGTTCCTGGGCCTGTTCGCGATCTACTTCAGCGACTTCTTCGCCGCGATCGGGCTCAAGCTCGGTGAGCGCGCGCTCGGCCTGTTCCATCTCGCCACGGGCGGCTGGCTGATGTACCTGGCCTATGCGGTCGCGGTCGACTTCTCCATCGGATTCCACTGGAAGGTTTAGGAGCAGTTATGCCCGGAGTTGCTC